>NZ_JCAFUL010000015.1:0-81709 GCF_059371315.1 Stenotrophomonas sp. YJH_SMC_8
CGGTTCAGGGAGAATCCGGCGTGGGGACCCAAGCTACTTCTCGGTCGCAAGACCTGGATCCACACGGTCGCCCACGCCGGGCTCTCGGCACCCAAGGTGCCAGATCGGCAAGAGATAAGATCCACGCCATGCGTGGATGCTCCTCACGACGGCCCACGCCCTCCGTACGCCACATAACAAAACTGAACGAAACCTGAAAATTCGCTATCGTAGGCGCCTTCAACCGACGCTTGGCCCATTGCCCATGAGCTCGACCGACAGCGCGCACGCCGCCTGCGAGAACTGCGACACCGCCCTGCATGGCCACTACTGCCATCGCTGCGGCCAATCCGCGCACAACCCGCTCAAGCATGTGGGCCATGCCATCGAGGAAGTGTTCGAATCCTTCTGGCACCTGGATGGGCGCATCTTCCGCACGCTGCGCGATCTGTGGGTCCCGGGCCGCATCGCGCTGAACTACCTCAAAGGCCGCCGGGTGGGGTACGTGCAGCCGCTGCGGCTGTTCGTCATCCTCACCCTGTTTACGTTCTTCATCGGCAAGCTGTTCGTCCACGTCGACGACATCAACATGGGCCGTGGTGATCCGCTGTACGCCAAGGCGTCCACGGTTGAACAGGTCGAAGCCGCCCGCGCGGAACAGCTGGCGATGATCGATCGCCAGCAGTCCAGCTCACCCGCCACCGGCAACGCCGGATTTGCCATGGCCAGGGCCGCAGTGAATGCCGCAGCCGCGCAGCGCAAGGCCGAACTCACTGGCACCGGCAAGCAGGCCGCCGCGACGGAGCACGGCACGTTCTTCAACCACACCGTCAACGGCAAGCCCTGGGATGCGAACACCAATCCCATCGTGGTTGCCGGCTGGCCGACGTTCGCCAACAACTGGCTCAACAAGCGCCTGCAGAACGGCAACACCAACATCCAGCGCATGGGCGGCAAGACCGACCTGTACATGCAGGCGATCCTGACCGCCCTGCCCGGCGCCCTGTTCTTCCTGATGCCAGTGTTCGCGCTGGTGCTGCGCATCGCCTACATCCCGCGGCCGATGGGCTATCTGGAACACCTGGTGGTCGCGCTGTACAGCCATTGCTGGCTGATGATGGTGCTGCTGGCCACGTTCCTCATCGCCGGGCTGGGCACGACGTTCGCATCGCCCACGTTCTTAGCGGCCAGCCAGTGGCTGTATGCACTGCTGTGGCTGGCAGTCCCGGTCTATCTGCTGTGGATGCAGCAGCGCGTGTATGGCGGCAACAAGGCGTTGACCGTGCTGCGCTACCTGGCCATCGGCGGCGTCTACCTGTTCCTGGTCAGCTTCGTGGTGATGTATGCGGTGCTGGCGGGAATCTCGGCCTGAGCGAAGCACGCACGGTATCCGGCCCATGAATCCACGCATGGCGTGGATCTACTGACGATCGTCTATCGTGGACCCATGACACTCCGCCTCTACCGCCCCACGGATGCCAGCGCCTGTCTGTCGATCTTCGACAGCAACGTACCCACCTACTTCGCACCCGAAGAGCGCAGCGATTTCGAACGCTTCCTGCATGAGCAGGCCACGGACTGCGCGTTCCAGGTCATCGAGCGCGACGGCAGCATCGTTGCCTGCGGCGGGCTCTCGCGCCGCGACGATGGCAGCGCCGGCTTCTGCTGGGGCATGGTGCAGCGCGCGCTGCACCGGCAGGGGATCGGCCGCGAACTGGCGGTGGCACGACTGCAGCAGGCCGAACGTGATGCCTCGATTGCGCGCATCACGCTCAGCACCAGCCAGCACACCCAAGGGTTCTACGCTGGCCTCGGCTTCCAGGTGACACGGGTGGTACCCGATGGCCACGGCGCCGGGATCGACGCCGTGGAGATGGAGCGGAGGGTGTAGCCCTCCGCCCCGGCCCGGATCCACGCCGCGCGTGGATCCCTTGCTGCCCTGCTCCCCTCAGAAGCCCACGCGCAGGTTGATCTGCCCGCCAACATCGCGGCGACCATCGCCGTGCTGGCCCTGCACGAACATCGACAGCTGGCTGTTGCGACCCAGGCCCACCGCCACGCCGACCTGGCTGACCAGCGCGTTGCGCGCCATCACCGCGCTGTAGACATCGAACGCGTTGCCACCAACGGCGAAGCGGTTGCGGCTGGCTACATCGGTATCACCCGATGCGTGCTGCCAACCCAGGCCCACCGTCAGCTGCGCCGGGAAGCGCTCGCCGCTGCCCACGTCCCAACGGCCACGCACGCCCACGGTGCTGACATTGAGCGTGTCCTTGCCGCCTTCCAGCACCAGCGCGGCCGTTCCGCCCTGCTCCACCGCACGATCGCTGTCGACCCAGTGCTTGGTGAACTGCACATACGGCTGCAGTTGGGTCTTGCCATGGGTCCAGGTCCAGCTGCCCTCCACCTGCGCGATGGTCACATCCGAATCCTGGCGGCTGTACAGGGTCTGCCCCAGCAGCGGCACCTCACGCGTGGTGCGCGTGCGGTAATCACCGCGCGACACGCTGCCACCCACCGCAAAGCCGTTGTTCCACTGGCCCTGCGCATACAGGCCGAACGTGTTGCCACGCAGGCGGGCCCGCGAGCTGCGATCGTAGAGGCGGGTATCCAGCCGCTCGTTGCCTGCGGCCGCACCCAGCACCACGTGCTCGCCCAGCTGCCAGTCCACGCCCGCCATCAGTGCATTGCGGTTGGAGCGGATGTCGTCGCCGTTGCCATCGCCATCCTGCTTGAACACCTTGCCGCTGCCGGCCAGCCAGGCCGAGGCACGCTCGCCACGCACGGTCGGCAGCTCGCTGCCCAGGCGCTGGCGGATGCCCTCTTCCAGGTAGTTGTCATACAGCAACACCGCACGGCTGGCCGCATGCACCTCACCGGACAACTGGTCGAACGCCGCGCGCGCGGTACCTGCGTCATACATCAGCACCGTGTTGTACAGGCCCAGTGCCGAACCACTCTGCGGCAGGCTGTCCAGCGCTGCAGCGGTGTTGAACTGGTTGCGCGTCTTCGCCGCCGTGGTGAATGCCGCGGTCTGTGCCACATCGATCTGCAGGTTGGCCGTGTTCGCGGTGTAGACCGGGGTGATGGTCAGGAAGGCCGACGGCGAGGTCGCCGAAGCGAACTGCCCACTGACGCCACCACCCGCGTTGATCACGGTGTACTGCTGGCCCTGCTGGTAGCTGGTGCTCGGCGAAATGGTGTTCACCTGCACCGTGCTGCCGCCCACGTTCGCGCTGCCGCCCACCTGTACCGTATCGCTGCCGGTGGCGCCCAGGTCGATGCCCAGCGTGCTGCCCGGCGACAGATTCAGGTTGCCGCCCACCGTGATCGTGCCGGTACCGTTGCCCGCGCCACTGCCGTTGCCGGGGCCATTGCCCGGCGACAACACACCACCGCTGGACACCGTCACACCGCCGCCAGTGCCACCGATGGTGCCGGTGCCGGACAGCGTGGTACCGCTGCCGATGGTCCACTGGCCACCGATGTTGCCGGTGACATTCAGGCCCCCGCCGGTGACTTGGCCGGTGCCGCTGAAGCCACCGCTGTTACCGCCCAGGTTCAGGCCACCCGGACCGGCCTGCACGATGCTGCCACCACCGCTGATGGTGCCGCCCAGCGTGGTGGTACCGCCGGTGTTGATGACCAGGCCACCGTTGTTGGTGATGTTGCCGGTGATCGATCCGCTGGCACCACCGTTGCCGACCTGCACGGTACCGCCGGCATTGATGGTGGTGCCGCCGGTGTAGGTGTTGTTGCCGGTCAGGGTGACCGTTCCGGTGCCGGCCTGGGTCAGGCCGCCACTGCCACTGATGGTGCCGCCGACGGTGGTGTTGCCACCGACGTTGAACACCAGGCTGCCATTGTTGCTGACGTTGCCGGTGATGGCACCGCTGGCGCCGCCATTGCCGACCTGCAGCGTGCCACCGGTGTTGATGGTGGTGCCACCTGTATAGGTGTTGTTGCCGCCCAGGATCAACGTGCCGCTGCCGGCCTGGGTCAGGCCACCGCTGCCGCTGATGGTTCCACCCAGCGTGGTGTTGCCGCCCACGTTGAACACCAGGCTGCCATTGTTGGTGACGTTGCCGCCGATCGCGCCGGTCACACCGCCGTTGCCGACCTGCAGCGTGCCGCCTGCATTGATCGTGGTCGGCCCGGTGTAGGTGTTGTTGCCGGTCACGGTGAGCGTGCCGCTGCCAGCCTGGGTCAGGCCGCCGCTGCCGCTGATGGTGCCGCCCAGCAGGGTATTGCCGGCCACGTTGGAGACCAGCGTACCGTTGTTGGTGATGTCGCCGGTGATCGAACCGGTCGCGCCACCGTTGCCCAGCTGCAGCGTACCGCCGGTGTTGATGGTGGTGCCGCCGCTGTAGGTGTTGGTGCCGGCCAGGACCAGCGTGCCGCTGCCAGCCTGGGTCAGGCCGCCGCTGCCGCTGATGGTGCCGCCCAGCAGGGTATTGCCCGCAACGTTGGAGATCAGCGCACCGTTGTTGGTGATGTCGCCGGCGAGGGAGCCGGTCGCGCCGCCATTGCCGACCTGCAGCGTGCCGCCGGCGTTGATGGTGGTGCCACCGGTGTAGCTGTTGTTGCCGACCAGGGTCAGCACGCCAGCGCCGGCCTGGGTCAGGCCACCGCTGCCGCTGATCGCGCCACCGACCGTGGTGTTGCCGGCCACGTCGAACACCAGGCTGCCGTTGTTGGCGACATTGCCGGTGATCGCACCGGTCGCACCGCCATTGCCCACCTGCAGCGTGCCGCCGGCATTGATCGTGGTGCCACCGGTATAGGTGTTGTTGCCGGTCAGGGTCAGCGTACCGGCGCCGGCCTGGGTCAGGCCACCGCTGCCGCTGATGGTGCCGCCCAGCAGGGTATTGCCTGCAACGTTGGAGATCAGCGCACCGTTGTTGGTGATGTCGCCGACGATCGCACCGGTCGCACCGCCATTGCCCACCTGCAGCGTGCCGCCGGCATTGATGGTGGTCCCACCGGTGTAGGTGTTGTTGCCGGTCAGCACCAGCGTGCCGCTGCCGGCCTGGGTCAGGCCACCACTGCCACTGACCACGGCGCCTACGGTTGCCGTGGTACCAAGGTTGTAGACCAGGCTGCCGTTGTTGGTGATGTCGCCCAGCACCGAACCGGTGCTGCCGCCGCTGCCGATCTGCAGCGTGCTGCCACCGTTGATGGTGGTACCCCCGGTATAGGTGTTTTCGCCGCTCAGGGTCAGCGTTCCGGTACCGCTCTGCACCAGGCCGCCGGTACCACCGAGGACGCCGGCAAACGTGGTGCTGGCGTTGTTGCCGCCGGTGGTCAGCGTCGCACCGCCCAGCGCCACCGTGCTGCCGGCAACACCGGCCAGGCCGCCGATGCTCTGGTTGCCACCGGCACTGATGTCCAGCGTGCTGGTGCCGGCCAGGTTCACCGTGCTGGCGCCAGACAGGCTGCCGCCCGCGCCCACCGCCAGCGTGCCGCTGTTGATGGTGGTGGTGCCGGTGTAGCTGCTGGCGCCGCCGAGGGTAACCGTCGCCGCGCCATCCTTCAGCAGGCCTCCGGCACCGCTGATCGGGCCATTCAAGGTCAACGCGTTGCTGCCGGCCAGGGTCAGCGTACCGCCGGCCAGCTGCACGCTGTTGGCCAGGGTCAGCGCGCTGGTGCCGTCCAGGCTGGCATTGCCGCCCACGGTCAGCGCGCCGGTTCCCAGTGCATTGTTGTTGCCCAGGGCGAGGCCGCCGGCGTTGAGTGCCACGCCGCCGCTGAAGGTATTGTTGCCGCTCAGGGTCTGTATGCCTGCGCCGTTCTTCACCAGGCCACCGGTGCCGGTGATGTCACCGGCGAACGTGCTGTTACCCACGCCATTGAGCGTCAGCGTGCTGCCGCCCAGCGCCACTGCCGAACCCGCCACGCCGGCCAGCGAGCCGATGGCCTGCGCGCCCCCCGCACTGATGTCGAAGGCGGTACCGGCGTTGGCCAGGTTCACCGCACCGGTCGCAGCCAGGCTGCCACCGGCGCCGATCGCCAGCGTGCCGGCGTTGATGGTGGTACCACCGGTGAAGGTGTTGGTGCCGGTCAAGGTCTGGGTACCCGATCCTTCCTTGATCAGGCCACCGGCGCCAGCCACCGAACCACTGAACGTGCCATTGGTGGCGTCTCCGATCGTCAGCGTGTTGGCGCCCAGATTCACCGTACCGTTGCCGACCAGGGTACCGAACTGCTGCGTGCCGCTGCCCGCCGACAGATCGAAGGTCGCTCCCGAGGCCAGGTTGACGATGCCACTGGCGTGCAGGCTCGCGCCCGCGCCCAGTGCCAACGTACCGGCGTTGATGATGGTGCCGCCGGTGTAGCTATTGGTGCCGTTCAAGGTCAGCGTGGCTGCCCCCTCCTTGGTCAGGCTGCCGGTGCCGCTCAGGCTGCCATTGAGGGTGAGGTTGTTGCTGCCCAGCACGGTCAACGCGTTGTTGAGGACGAAGTTGTTGGCAAGGATGACCGCAGTATTCGAATCGAGCGTGGCAGCGCCTCCGACCGTCACCGTACCGGTGCCCAGCGCAGCATTGTTGCCGACCACCAGGCCACCGGCGTTGAGCGCCACGCCGCCGCCGAAGGTGTTGGCGCCATTGAGCGTCTGCACGCCCGCGCCGTTCTTGATCAGGCCACCACTGCCGCCGATCACACCGTTGAAGGTGCTGTCCACCGTGCCGCCCAGGGTCAGCGTGCTGCCGCCCAGCGCCACCGTGCTGCCGGCCACGCCGGCCAGCGAACCGATGGCCTGGTTGCCCGCGGAGATGTCGAGCGTACCGGTGCCGGCCAGGTTCACCGCGCCGGTTGCGGCGAGGCTGCCACCGGCACCGATCGCCAGCGTGCCGCTGTTGATGGTGGTACCACCGGTGTAGGTGTTGGCACCGCTCAGGGTTACCGTGGCCGCACCGTCCTTGATCAACCCGCCTGTACCCGAGATCACACCGCCCAGTGCCAGCGACTGGCTGCCGAGCAGATCAAGATTGGCACCCGCTGCCAGGCTGATGTTGTTGGCTAGGCTGGCACCGGTCGATGCATCCAGCGTTGCGTTGCTTCCGACCGTCAACGCACCGCTGCCGAGCGCAGCGTTGTTGCCGACCACCAGGCCACCGCCGTTGAGTGCAACGCCACCACTGAACAGATTGGCACCGCCCAGCGTGAGGATGCCGGCGCCATTCTTGACCAGGCCACCGGTGCCGGAAATCGCGCCATCGAAGAGGCTGTTGCCAACGCCACCGAGTGTCAGCGTCTGTGCTCCCAGGCTCACCGTCGAGCCCGCCACGCCATTCAACGCCCCGATGGTCTGGCCGGCCCCTGCGGTGGAGATATCGAAGCCGGTGCCGGCAGCGCCCAGCGTCACAGCGCCGGTGGCGGCCAGGCTGCCGCCCGGACCAATCGCCAGCGTGCCGGCATTGATGAAGGTACCTCCGGTGTAGGTATTGGTACCGGTCAGCGTCTCGATGCCCGCACCGACCTTGGTCAGGCCACCCGTGCCTGCGATCGAGCCACTGAAGGTGCCATTGGCAGCGCCGCCGACCTCGATCGAGTTGGCACCGAGGTTCACCGTACCGTTGCCGACCAGCGTACCGAACTGCTGCGTGCCACTGCCGGCAGACAGATCCAGCGTGGCGCCGGTGGCGAGATTGACGGTACCGCTCGCCGCCAGGCTGGCACCGGCCCCCAGCGCCAGCGTGCCGGCGTTGATGTTGGTGCCACCGGTATAGGTGTTGATGCCATTCAGGGTCAGCGTTGCGCCGCCATTCTTGGTCAGGCTGCCGGTACCGGAAAGGACCCCGTTGAGGGTCAGCGCGTTGCTGCCGAGCACGGTCAGCCCGGCGTTGAGCGCGATGTTGTTGGCCAGCGTCGCCAGGCCGGTGGTATCCAGCGTGGCGGCACCGCCGACGGTCAAGGCACCCGTGCCCAGTGCCGCGTCATTGCCCAGCACCAGCCCGCCTGCGTTGAGCGTCACGCCACCGCCAAAGGTATTGGCACCGGACAGCGTCTGTACGCCCGCGCCTGCCTTGATCAGCCCGCCGCTGCCACTGATCACGCCGTTGAACGCGGCGTTGCCGGCCGTACCGAAGGTCAACGAATTGCCGCCCAGCGCCAGCGTGCTTCCACCAGCACCGTTGAGCGCGCCGATGGTCTGGCTGCTGCCGGCACCGGAGATATCGAAGCCAGCGCCTGCACCCAACGTGACATCACCCGCTGCGGCAAGGCTGCCGCCTGTGCCCAGCGCCAGCGTGCCGGCGTTGATCGTGGTACCGCCAGTGTAGGTATTGGCACCCGACAGCGTCAGCGTGGTGGCACCATTCTTGACCAGGCTGCCATTGCCGCCGACCACGCCCGACAGTGTCAGCGCATTGCTGCCGGGCAACGTCAGTGCGACGCCCGAACCCAGCGTGACCGCATTGCCCAGTGTCACTGCAGCGCCCGCATCCAGCGTGGTGCTGGCATTGACCGCCAGCGCGCCAGTACCGAGCGCACCATTCGCGCCAACCACCAGGCCGCCGCCATTCAGAGTCAGGCCGCCACCGAAGGTATTGGTGTTGTTGAGGGTCAGCAGGCCCGCACCATTCTTGATCAGGCTGCCATTGCCGGCCACCACGCCACCGAGGGTGACATCATTGCTGCCCCCCAGCGTCAGCTGCGTACCGGCACCGAAGTTCACCGCATTGGCCAGGTTCAGCGCCACGGTGCTGTCGAGCGTGGTGGTGCCGCCGATGCCCAGTGCCCCCGAGCCGAGTGCGCTGGCATTGCCGAGAATCAGGCCACCTGCGTTGAGCGCAAGGCCGCCACTGAAGGTATTGGCGCCGGACAGCGTCTGCACGCCTGCGCCAGTCTTGATCAGGCCACCGGTGCCACCGATCACGCCGGCAAAGCTGCCGTTGCTGGCGCCGCCAAAGGTGAGCGACTGCGCGCCCAGCGCCAGCTGGCTGCCTGCCACGCCGTTCAACGCGCCGATGGTCTGTGCCGTGCCCGCTGCAGAGATGTCCAGCGTCGCGCCCGCACCGGCAAGATTCACCGCACCGGCCGTGGCAAGACTGCCGCCCGCCCCCAGCGCCAATGTGCCGTCGTTGATGGTGGTGCCACCGGTGTAGACGTTGGCGCCGGACAGGGTGAGACGAGCCGCGCCGTCCTTGATCAGCCCACCGGCACCGAATACCGGGCCGGTGAGTGTCAGGTCATTGCTGCCCAGCAGGGAAAGATTGGCACCGGCAGCGAGGCCGATGTTGTTGCTTACGGTGAGTGCCGATGTTGCATCCAGCGAAGCGCTACCGCCCACGTCCAGCTGGCCGGTACCCAGTGCCTGCGCATTGCCCAGCTGCAGCACGCCCGCGTTGAGGCCAACACCACCACTGAAGGTATTGGGTCCATTCAACGCCAGCGTCGCCGCACCGTTCTTGACCAGACCGCCGGTGCCGCTGATGACACCGCCCAGCGACACGTTCTGGCTGCCCAGCAGGTTCAGAACGGCACTGGTCCCGAGGTTGACGTTGTTGGCCAGATTCAGGGCAGCCGAACTATCCAGCGTGGTGTTGGCTCCCACCGACAATGCACCAGTGCCCAGCGCGCCGGCATTGCCCAGCAGCAGGCCACCACCGTTGAGCGTCAGTCCACCATTGAAGGTATTTGCGCCGTTGAGGGTCAACAAGCTGGCGCCGTTCTTCACCAGGCCACCTGCGCCGGAAACCACGCCGCCCAGGGTGATGGCCTGTGTGCCCGGCAGCGTCAGCAGCGCACCACCGCCGAGCGCGACATCATTGGCCAGGCTCAGGGGGGCACTGCCGTCCAGCGAAACACTCCCGCCGACGCTGAGCGCCCCGGTACCCAGCGCACCGTTGTTGCCCAGCAGCAGACTTCCGGCGTTTGCGCTCAGTCCACCACTGAAGGTGTTGGTGCCGTTCAAGGTCAACGTCGACGCACCGTTCTTGACCAGGCTGCCGGTGCCGGTGATGTTGCCGGCCAGGGTCAGGTTCTGGCTGCCCGGCAGGGTCAATGCCGCGCCAAGGTTGATCGCATTGCCCAGGTTGAGTGCTGCAGTGGTGTCCAGCGAACCGTTGCCACTGACCGTCAGCGCACCGCTTCCCAGCGCGCCGGCGTTGCCCAACACCAGGCCGCCGGCCGCAAGATTCAACCCACCACTGAAGGTGTTGGCGCCGGTCAGCGTCTGCACGCCACTGCCCTGCTTGACCAGGCCACCGGTGCCGCCGATCACGCCGGCGAAGGTCTGGTTGGTGGCATCACCGAAGGTGAGCGTGCTGCTGCCCAACGTCACCGTGCTGCCGGCGATGCCGGACAGTGCACCGATGGTCTGGTTGCCACCCAGCGAGATGTCCAGGTCAGCGCCCACGCCGGCCAGGCTGACCGCACCGCCGGCAGCCAGGCTGCCGCCGCTGCCCACCGCGACCTTGCCGGCATTGATCGCCAGGCCGCCGGTAAAGGTGTTCGCACCACCCAGCGTCAGCGTGGCAGCGCCGTTCTTGACCAGGCTGCCGGTCCCGCCAATGACCCCCCCCAGCGTCAGCGCGTTCGAGCCCAGCACATTGAGCGAACCACCAGCGCCCAGTGTGATGCCATTGCCCACGGTGAGCCCGGTGCTGGCGTCGAGCGATACCGCGCCGCCGACGTTCAGTGCGCCGGTTCCCAGTGCACCGCCATTGCCCAGCACCAGGCTGCCGGCGTTGAGCGCCAGACCGCCGCCGAACGTATTGGCGCCGTTGAGGGTCAGGGTTGCCGCGCCATTCTTGATCAGGCCACCAGCGCCACCGATCACGCCGTTGAAGGTGAGCGCCTGGTTGCCCAGCAGATTCAGGCTGGCCCCGGCACCGAGGTTGACGGCATTGGTCAATGCCAACCCGGTCGTGCCATCCAGCGTGGCATTGCCGCCGACGGACAGCGTGCCGCTGCCCAACGCTGCCGCATTGCCCAGCAACAAGCCGCCGGCGTTGAGTGCAACGCCGCCGCTCAGGTTGTTGACGCCTGACAGGGTCTGCACACCGATGCCCTGCTTGATCAGTCCACCCGTGCCGGCGCCGAACGTGCCGCTGTAGCTGGTGTTGCCCAGCCCGCCCAAGGTCAGAGTGTGGCTGCCAAGGTTGACCGCGCCGCCGAGGCCGGCCAGCGAGCCGATGGTCTGGTTGGCCGCTGCCGTCAGGTCCAGCGTGGTGCCAACGCCCAGCGTCATCGCACCCGTGGGTGACAGGCTGCCGCCCGCGCCCAGCGCCAATGCGCCGCCGGCCAGGTTGAAGGCGCCGGTCAGCGAATTGGCGCCATTCAAGGTCAGCGTGCCCGCGCCGTTCTTGGTCACGTTGCCGGCACCGGAAATCGAGCCACTCAATGTCAGCGCATTGCTGCCCAGCAGGTTCAGCGAGCCCCCGCCATTGACCACCAGGTTGTTGCCCAGGTTGAAGCCCGCCGTCGTATCCAGCGAAGCGCTGCCGCCGACGGTCAGGTTGCCGATGCCCAATGCACCGGCATTCCCCAGTACCAGGCCGCCGGCATTGAGGTTGACGCCACCGGAGAACAGGTTTGCGCCGCCGAGAGTAACGATGCCGGTGTTGTTGACCGTCAGCCCGCCAGTACCGGACAGCACGCCACCCAGGCTGAACGCATTGGTCCCCGCCAGTGACAGATTGCCACCAAGGCTGAAAGCGTTGGCCAGATTCAGACCGGCCGTGGAGGAGGCGATGGCACCGCCGTTGGCGGTGAACAGCCCTGTGCCGAAGGAACCGGCATTATTGAAATTGACCAGGCCATCATTGAGCGTGGTCGTGCCTGCACCAGCCCACGCACCCTGCAGGTT
Organism: Stenotrophomonas sp. YJH_SMC_8; assembly: GCF_059371315.1. Taxonomy (NCBI): domain Bacteria; kingdom Pseudomonadati; phylum Pseudomonadota; class Gammaproteobacteria; order Lysobacterales; family Lysobacteraceae; genus Stenotrophomonas; species Stenotrophomonas sp. YJH_SMC_8. The sequence continues at coordinate 11,792 of NZ_JCAFUL010000015.1, forward strand.
CCAGGTACCGCTGTTGACGGTGAGCCTCTGGAAGTTGATGTACTGGTTCCAGCCCAGCGTGGTCACCGCCCCACCGGTACCGCTGCCGGGGCCGGTGGCGCTGTTCTGCAGCACCAGGCTGTTGTTGGACGCCGAACCACCGTCGACGATGCCGGCCGCGGCCAGATTCACCGCAAGCGCGCCGACCTGCCCGGCCACGCCGATACCGGCGGTATTGACGCTGGAACCAGACACGGCGGTGAAGGTGTTGCCGGTGACCGAACTGCCCAGGTTCACACTGCCGTTGATGGTTCCTGCGTTGAGGAAGGTATTGCCGGCCCCCGCCGTGGCCGAACCCTGGAACCCTATGCGGCCGGTAATGGTGCCGGTGTTGTCGAGAGTGGTCTGCGCACCACCGTAGCTGACGATCGATGCCGCATCGGCCGTGGTCAACAGGCCTGCACCAAAGATCGACATGTCCACATTACCGGCGTTGACGATGTTGCTGACACCGCCGGAAGCATTCTGCACCACCAGCGCCTGTCCGCCGAAACCGAAAATGGAGCCGATGTTGACCAGGCCTTTGATCGCCCCGCCTGCCTGATTGTTGACGCTGATGGTGTTTCCACCGACGGTGTTGTTGCCCAGCACCATGCCCGACGCCGCCAGGCTCAGGCCACCGTTGATGGTGGGATCGACCGTGCCCTGGTTGTTCACGGTGATGCCATTACCACTCAAATTCACTGCACTTCCGCCAACGACCGGCAGTACGCTGAGCGCGGCGCCGGTCTGGATATCCAGCGTCACGCCATTGATGCTGTTGGCCAGAGAATTGGTATTGGAGCCGGTGGCGCAGGTCACCGTCGTACCTGCGGTAGTGCAGGCCGCGAATGCCGATCCACTGGCCAGCGTGGCTGCCAGTGCCACCGCCAGCTGGTGCGTCCGCAATCGCGGCACCCGTGCCGTGCGTACCGCGCTTCCGCCGGGATTCTGGGCGACCTCCGAAGCAACCTGCATTACGCCGAGGGCGCGATTGAAAACCAGACGGTAAATGCGGTTCATCGGTAAATCTCCATGAAAAGACCGGATGGCACAGCTGGCAGGTTTTTTGGAGACAATGCGGCCCACCTCGGCTCCCGATACGGAAACAAGGTTTGCAGGCATTAACTCCTGAAAATCTTCACATCTTCACGCGATCGCACCCGGTGACAGGTACGAAGGCATGTCCATCAAGGCGAAAACTCCCCGGTTTCGCCCGACGAATGGCGGCACTGTGCGACCGTCGGTGCCAGCGGCATGTGAATCACGCTCGTTATTTTCATGACGTACGTCAAATAAAACGGGCGGACAAAATGGTCTTGCCGAAAATGCATATACCTGCTGGAAGCGGAGATTCCTTTCCCCGCCATAAGTAAATACATTCAGCTGCTCGCTAGTTTCATCAGCACCAGGCCGGAAACGATCAGCACCGCTGCACCGATCCGCATCGGGCTGACCTGCTCGCCGAGGAATACGATGCCAACCACGAACGCGCCGACCGCGCCGATGCCGGTCCAGATCGTGTAGGCGGTGCCCAGCGGCAGGCTGCGCATGGCCACCGCCAGCAACCAGAAGCTGGCGATCATGCCGACGATCGTGACCACGGTGGGGGTGAGCCTGGTGAAGCCTTCGGACTGCTTCATGGACACGGCCCAGACGATTTCCAGCAGGCCGGCGAACAACAGATAGATCCAGGCCATGACGGCCCTCCTCTTGGTAGGGCCAGGCCGTCCTGGTCATTGATTCCCGATGTGGGGGAGGTCGTTCCTCCAGGCCGGCATTCTAGCAACGGGGGCTGGCCCGGGCCGCCGTGGGCGGGAACGGGTTACAGCAGATTCAGCGCGTGAAGCTGGCGTCGATGCACCTGCCTGCGCTAGACTACGCGTCTGCCATCGGCCAGCCGATGCGCAGTCCGGCTGTGGTCTCTGGCGCATCGCGCGCTGCTTCCCCTGATCCGTGAACTGGCCGCCCACCGGGCGGCCAACGTCTCTATGGTGGCCCCGTCGGCCCCTCGCGACGCTAGGTCGAAAACCCCGCCAGGGCCGGAAGGCAGCAACGGTATCGATCGACGCGGGCGCCGAGGTCAGCCGGCGGGGCCACCGCCTTTTCTGCACTGGGGTCAGATCCCTTTGCATGGCAAAGGGATCTGACCCCGGCTTCACATGCTTCGCCCGGCAGGGCCCAGCGCTAGCGTGCCTGCGGCGTTCCCTGGTGGAACAGCACCCGCCAGCCCTGCGCATGCCGGCGCCACAGCGAACTGCGCAGCACCCAGCCCTGCGGCTGGCCATCAAGGTGATAGCGGCTGCGGTAACGCACCTGGGCCAGGTCCTGCGCCAGCAGCGAGACCGCGTACTGCTCCGATTCGATCTGCACCTGCGCGCGCTCCAGCGGAATCTCCGCCAACGCCGCTTCACGGCCGTAACAGTGGCCGGAACTGCCGATTTCGCTGAAATCCTCGTCCAGCAGTGCGGCAAGGCGCTCACGATCAGCCCGCACCGCAGGCGCATGCAGCGCGCGCTCCAGCATCTCCAGTTCGGTGGCCAGCGCCACATCGGCGGGCCTGCCGGCTACGTTCACGGCGGATCCTGCGCCAGCACGTTCGGTGCGGTCGGGAAAGCCAGCGGCACGCACTGCCCCGGTTGCGCCACGCGGTGGCCGCGCGCGGCCAGCGCCGCACCGTCAGCCACGCTGGCGTAGTGGTAGAGCATCATCCGGGACTGCAGCTCGGCGCTGTACTCACGCTCCAGGTCGTCCACGCCGGTATGCGAAGGGTTGCCGTGCAGGCCGCAGTCGTGGGCGATCAGCTCGTTGTCGTTGGCGAAGCGGGCCAGCATCTCCGGAATCGGCCGGGTGTCACCGCTCCAGGTCAGCGCGCCCTGCAGGCGCAGGCCGTAAGCCGTCTCCGGCCAGTGGTGGCGTACCGGGAACACTTCCAGGCGCACGCCCTCATGCCAGAACGCCTCGCCCACCACGATCAGCTGGAAGGCATCCCAGAAGTTCGCACCGCCCTCGGCCAGCACGTTCGGATAGTCGCCGATGCGCCTGTGCAGCAGCGGCACCACGGTGGCCGGCACGTACAGGCGCACCTTGCCCAGCCGGTGCGCATTGAAGAAGGTATCCACGAACAGCCGTTCGAAACCGGCCACGTGATCCAGATGCACATGGGTGACGAACAGCGCCTGCGGCATGTGCCCGTAGTGGGCCTTGAACGCGGTCAGGCCTTCGCCGCCACAATCGATGGTCAGCCACGGCCGGCCATCGCGCTCGATCACCGACATCGGCGAACCCAGCTCGACCGCCGACGCATTGCCGACGCCGAGGAAACGCAACGACCAGTCCATCAGGTGCCCCGGTTCCAGGCCATGTCATAGGCGCGGCGCAGCCGCGCGTAGTCCTTCTGCACGTCTTCCACGCTGCGCTCGCCACGCAGCTTGATCAGCGAACGCAGCAGGCGCTTGAGGTTGCGTTCGCGCCAGGCCGTGGCCGGTATGCGGATCACCCCGCGGTCGAAGTCGATCAGCCAACCGTGGCCGTTGCCATCGAACAGGATGTTGTGCGCGTTGAGGTCGGCATGGTCCAGGCCGGCACGGTGGAAGCGGGCGATCAACCGCCCGGTCTCCTCCCACGGGGCGCCGCGGCCGGCAACCAATGCGCGGTCGGCCAGCGAGCGCACGCCCTCGATCCGTTCCATCAGGATCGCGGCGCGGTAACGCAGGCCCTCGCGCATGTAGTACGCGGCGATCGGCCGGGGCACCGGCAGCTTCTTCTCGCGCAGGGCGCGCATCAGGCGGAATTCGGCAAAGCTCCGGGTCCGGTCCGACCCGCGCCAGAGGTACTGGTCATGGCTGATCTTCGCTGCCAGACCGCCGCGCAGGTAGTGGCGCAGCACGCTGGCGCCGAACGGCGCATCGATGAACCAGGCGCTGCCGCGACCGCCCTCGCCGACCGGCCGGGCCTTGCTGCCCCAGTGCTGGGGCGAGAACAGGCCAACCTCGGCTTGCCGCAGCCGCTCGCGGTCGAACAGAATGGCCCCGATGCCGCGACCCTCGCGGCATGGCGTCAGCGCTTCATTGGCGTCGAATGCGACCATTTCATTGAGTCTAACAACACATGGCATCAGCGTCCTCCTCCTTGTGCCTCCTGCGCCTGTCCGCACTCGGCGACGTCACCCACGTGGTGCCCCTGGTGCGCACCCTGCAGGCTGCGCGTCCGGACACGCCGATCCACTGGATCATCGACAAGGTCGGCCACAAACTGCTCGACGGCCTGCCCGGCGTCACCTTCCACGCCTACGACAAGAAGAGCGGCATGGCAGGGGTCAAGGAGCTGCGCAAACAGCTGCCACCGGGGCGTTTTGAAGCGCTGCTGCAGATGCAGGTGGCGTTCCGCGCCAACCTGCTGTCGGCCTTCATTCCCGCCGAGCGCCGCATCGGCTACGACCGTAGCCGCTCCAAGGACCTGCATGGGCTCTTCATCAACGAGCGCATCCCCGACCGCCCCGGCATCCATGTGCTGGACGCCATCGGCAGCTTCTGCGAGCCGCTGGGCCTGCGCCAGACCGAGGTCAGCTGGGATCTGGCCGTGCCGCAATCCGCGTACGAGTGGGCTGCGGCGCAGTGGCAGGACGATGGCCGCCCAGTGCTGATGATCTCGCCCTGTTCCAGCCACGTGCGCCGCAACTGGTACGCCGACCGCTACGCCGCCGTGGCCAACCATGCCGTCCAGCGCGGCTGGCAGGTGGTGCTGTGCGGCGGCCGCAGTGAACTGGAGCGCAGCATGGCCGATGCCATCCAGGCGCAGCTGCAGACTCCCGCACTGGACCTGGTCGGCAAGGACACGCTCAAGCAGCTGCCGGCCCTGCTGGCCCGCGCCAACCTGGTGATGACCCCGGACTCGGGCCCGATGCACATCGCCAACGCGATGGGTGCCAAGGTGCTGGGCCTGCATGCGGCCAGCAACCCGAACCGCAGCGGCCCGTACTCGGACCGCCGCTACTGCGTGGATCGCTACGACGATGCCGCGCGCAAGTACCTGGCCAAGCAGGCCGCCGATCTGAAATGGGGCACCAAGATCGAGTTCGACGATGTGATGGAACTGATCACCGTTGAAGACGGCATCGCCGCATTCGAACGTTACGTGGCGGACCACCTCACCTGAGTCGATGGATCATCGGTAGCGCCGGGCCACGCCCGGCGGGTCCACCTCACCCGCGCTGCGCGTAATCCTGGTAGGACTTCTCTTCCACGTACGCCGAGCCCAGCGCCAGGTTGATCGCCTTCTTGATGCGCGCACGCTCATCGTTGCGCAGGTAGACGCTGCGCGCCAGGTCGACGAAGCCCTGGTCGAACGCCTGCGCCTTTTCCTTCAGGCGGATGTCGTCCTCGATGTCCCACAGCTGCTCGTTGACCGCCTTCAGCTCGGCACGCAGCTTGGCGATGTCCTTCACCGCCGCCGGGTGCGCCATCCACGTCTGCTCCAGCGCCGACAGCTCCCTGCGCACGTTGGCCAGCTTGCCCTCGTCGCTGATGCGCTCGGACTTGATCTGCAGGATCGAGATCTTGTCCAGCAGCTCGCCGAAGGACACGGGGACGAGGATTTCAGCGCTCATGGGGGAAGGCTCCAGCAAGTGATGCGCACATGGTAACCCGCGCGGCACGAATGCTCCGCCCCGGCGCCTGCATGGGCGCCCGAGCGCGATGACTGGGGGAGAAACCCCTGCAGCTGCGTTAGCGGTCTGGAGAGGCGGCCTGCCGCCCTCCACTCCTTTCCGTGGAATTCCGCATGCATCGATACCCCACCCTCCCCACCCGCCGCGCCACCGTTCTCGGCAGCGCCCTTGTTGCAGCACTGCTCGGCATCGCTGCCGCGCCGCAGGCCCATGCCAGTGCCTTCCATGTGAATGGAGACACGCTCTACTACACCGGCAACGTGCTGGCGACCGATCCGCAGACGCTGGAAGCCTACATCCTGGCCGCGCAGGCCCGTGGTACGCCACTGCGCCAGGTGGTGTTCCGCAACTCGCCGGGCGGGGCCGCCTCCGGCGGCGTGGGCATGGGCGCCATCATCCGCCAGCATGGGCTGGACACCGTGCTCGACGGCGGCTGCTACTCGGCCTGCGCCGACGCCTTCGTGGCCGGCGTCAAGCGCAAGGTGACGCAGTTCGGCCTGCTGCCGGCGCACGGCAACTACACGCAGACGGTGCTGGGCATCCATGGCGAATCCGGCCCGAACGGTCCTACCCCGTACCCGGGGCAGGACAAGTACATCAAGTACTACAAGGACATGTTCGGGCCGACCGACTTCGCGGTGATCGAAGCGCGCATCGTCCAGGCGCACTATGAACTGACCCAGCAGTCGGGCTTCCTGCGCTACTTCGACCCGAACGTGGCGGCCGTGGCCACGCGCTTCTGCCCGACCCGCGACCAGAGCGCGGCAGGCAACTGCACCGCCTATCCCGGCGTGACCTTCTACAGTGATCGCGTCGTTACCGAAGCCGGTTACGTCCAGCCCGGCGACGTGCTTTCCATCGACAAGGAAGTGAGCGGAGACCTCAATCCGAACCTGGCCGTGCGCGGCCGTTACACCAATGCGCTGGCCAACCTGCGCTACTTCCAGCAATCGGCCCCGGACATCCGGCTGGACGACGCCTTCGGTGTGATCCGCATCGGCAAGGGCGGCGTCTGGTCGCTGGATACCGCCTCGGCCGCGCAGTATGTAGTGGCCGATGGTGGCACCCTGCGCCTGCAGCAGAATGGCTGGATCCACCACGCCGAAGCCATCGGCGCCCGCAATGGCGGACGCATCGAACTGCAGCAGGGCGCACTGCGCAGCCTGACCGTGATCGAACGCGGCGGCGTGCTGACCGGCAACGGCTCATTGAACGCCACGATCGACATCAACGACGGCGGCACGCTCGCACCGTCCGGCATCGTCATGCGCCCCTACTCGCTGGAAGCACTCGCACCCGGTGGCGACGACGTGTTCACCAGCGAGCGTTTCCGGATCGGCAAGGGCCGCTACATCAACCTCAAGGACGGCGCGAACCTGTCCTTCCAGGTCGACAGCCAGCGCACCGCGCCGGCACTCACGCTGGAAGAAGCCCGCTACTTCCTGGTCGATGAAGACCCGCAGGCGGGTGACTACAACCTGTACGGCAACATCAACCGCGCCGTGCTGAGCATTGCCCCCAGCGCCAGGCTGACACTGGACGTCAAGCAGGCGTTCTTCCCGGCCGGGCAGCAGAACCAGCTGGTCGGGACCCAGGTGGATGCCAGCGCCCTGCAGCTGCCCGTCGCCCCCTGCGGCCCGTCGAACGGTGAGTACGCTGGCCTGTGGTGCCGCACCGCTACGCCCGACACCCTGACCCGCGCAGCGCCGGTGTCGGACTTCATCGAAGGGCGCTTCCAGTACGTCGAGCGTAGTGGCGAAGCCGGCAGCGCGGTCGACCTCACCGCGCCCGGCGCAGTGTTCCGCCCCCGCCACAATTCGCTGCTCAGCTTCGCGGTCAACCAGACCGGCAGCGGCATCTGGCTGACCGCCAATCCCTCCTTCGACGACACCCGGCTGTTCGGCAATGCGCAATCCGGCGACGGACTGGGCATTGCGCTGCAGCAGGCGGCCGCACAACGCACGCCGTCGATGAGCGGACTGCTCGGCGCCCTGCAGTTTGCTGACCGCGATGACATCGCGCGCCAGGCGGGATCGCTGCGCGGTGACGCGCATGCCAGCCTGCGCCTGGCAGACAACGCATTGATCGGCAGCATCGGCAATGTCGTGCAGCAGCATCAGGCCGCTTCGCGCAGCGGTGGCGATGCCGATGGCCTGGCGGCACAGGCCGCGCAGGCGGCCTCGGCGCAATCGGCGATGACCGGCAATCGCCTGTTCAACCAGCTGGCGATGCACCTGGTCGCACCGGCAGATGCGGGCAGTGATGCGGGCGACGCCGGACGCAACCGCAGCTTCTGGGCGCGGGGGTTCGGCAGCCACGGCCGGATCGACGCTGACGGTGGCGTCGCCGGCCTGAGCCACACCATCGGCGGCATCGCGCTTGGTGCCGATACCCGCCTGGCAGACGACCGTGTGACTCTGGGCGTGAGCCTTGCCGCGGCCGACATGTCGACCCGGTCCAGCGAAGGTGCAGGATTCAGCGGTGATGTCCGCGCGCTGGATATCGGCGGCTACGTGGACGCGCTCTATTCGCGCGGCTACCTGTCCGCCGCCGTCCGCTACACCGATCTTCGCCACGACACCCGTCGCAGCATCGAGGGCATTGAAGGCCTGCAGGGACCGCTACGTGCGAAGTACAGCAACGACGCGATTTCCGCACGCGTGGAGCATGCGTTCTCGTTCACCACCGGCAACGGCGTGGTGATCCAGCCGCTGCTGCCGGTGATCGACTACGCGCGCACCTCGGCCACGCGCTTCAACGAAGGCCAGCAGGCCGCTGCCCTGGTCGGCCGCAGCGGCAGCCTGGAGAGCATCCGCGTCGGTGCCGGCCTGCAGTTGTTCAAGACCTTCGACGGCAACAACGGCGAGCGCATCACCCCGCGTGCCCGCGTGGTCTGGCAGAAGGAGCTGGGCGATACCCAGGCCCGCTACAGCAACGGCTTCGCCGCCGCCCCGGACCTGCTGTTCAGTGCCAGCAGCCAGACCGTCGGCGAGCAGGTGCTGGCCTGGAACCTCGGCATCACCAGCCGCGCCAGCAAGCGCCTGTCGGTGATGGTCGACTACGTGGGCGAACGTCGCGACGGCCAGACCCAGAACGGCATCCAGCTGGGCCTGGGCTATACGTTCTGAGCACACGCCATTCGCACAGGGCATGGATCCCCAACCTGTGCGAATGGCCTCCCCTCGCACGCCATGCGTGGATCCATCGCGTGCTTGGATGGCCTTCACTCCCACACCACGCGAATGCGCCTCCCGGTAGATCCACGCCATGCGTGGATGGCCCACAGGCGTGACATTGAATCGTCGGGTGGAACAAGCCCCTCTGTTGAGGGTCTGCCCCGACAGGGGCGGGGAGAGGCAGGCAAAGGGAGGGGCCCACGCGTTGCTGCGCAACGTGTGGGGCGAGACGCGAACGCGCGTCGCGTCCCGCGCCAGATAAAAGAAAAGGGCTGCCTTTCGGCAGCCCTTTTCTTTTATCTGGCGGAGAGGGGGGATTGTCGGGTGCATCCATGCACCCGACCCTTCCGCGCTACGCGCTCCAGGGCCAGCCTACGGCTGTCCGGTTCTGCTCCTGCAGAACCGTCGAACCCCGTCGGGGGTTCTCATCCCCCCGCATCAGAGGTGTCGATCACTACAACAACCGCCTGCATCTCCCGAATGTTGACCAAGAAAAAAGCCGCCCAGTGGGCGGCTTTCTTCTTTATCTGGCGGAGAGGGGGGGATTCGAACCCCCGAGGCGCTATAAACGCCTGCCTGATTTCGAGTCAGGTACATTCAACCACTCTGCCACCTCTCCGGGTGGTCCCCGGCGGACCGGGGACGCGCATCATACGAGGAAGTGAGGCCGACGACAAGTGATTCCGGCCAACGAAGTGAAAATTTCCTGGGCGCATGCCTTGCCGGATGCCTGCGGCCACCCGATGATGCCTGTCTCCCCCGGCAATACCCCGCCCTGCCCACCATGATCGAATTCGGACACCTCACCCACCCCGGCATGCGCCGCGAGCTCAACGAGGACACCTACTACGGTGACAGCGAGCTGGCCCTGTGGCTGGTGGCGGACGGCATGGGCGGGCATGCCTGCGGCGAAGTGGCCAGTGCACTGGCGCGCGAAACCATCGTGCGCGAGATCCGCCGCGGCGCACCGCTGGCACAGGCCATCCGCACTGCCGACGAAGAGATCATCCGTGCCTCGCGCCGGCGCAACGACACGTTGCCGATGGGTACCACCGTGGTCGCCGCGCGTGTGCAGGGCAACCGCTATGAAGTGGCCTGGGTCGGCGACAGCCGCGCCTACCTGTGGCGCGACGGCCAGCTGGCGCAGCTCAGCCAGGACCACAGCGTGGTGCAGGAACTGGTCGCACAGGGCAACCTGACCGCCGAGCAGGCCCGCGCGCATCCGCACCGCAACGTGGTCACCCAGGCACTGGGCGTGACTGATCCGGCTCACCTGAACGTGGCCACCACCAGCGGTGAGCTGCGCCCGGGCATGCAGCTGCTGCTATGCAGTGACGGTCTCACCGAGGAAGTGGATGACCGCGGCATCGCCCGCACCCTGGCATTCGAAGATGCCAGCGCGCAGGAATGCGTGGATACGCTGGTCGCCGCCGCACTCGACGGCGGTGGCCGCGACAACATCAGCGTGATCCTGGTGCGCTGCCACTAACCGGTAGAGCCACGCCATGCGTGGAGGCGGTAGTGCCGGCCGCTGGCCGGCTCACCGGGAAACGTGTTTCACGCAGATGCCGGCCAGCGGCCGGCACTACCTCATTCCAGGCATTACGCGCTGGCGGGCTCTTCCACCTTCGGGCCATCCCACAGTGCGTGGCCGGCCTTCTTGCGCAGTCGCTCCAGGCGCGCGGTGTGCGCTTCCAGTTCCGACGGCGTAGCCACCACGCGCGGGCGCGGCAGCAGCTTGCTGGTATCGAAAGCCTGCAACGCCGCGCCGGCGCCGCCTCCATCTTCATCGCCCAGGCCGAAGCCGATCTCTTCCTGGCCCGAGGTCAGCGCGATATAGACATCGCCCAGGATCTGCGCATCGAGCAGGCCGCCGTGCAGCGCACGGTGCGAGTTGTCCACGCCCAGCCGCTTGCACAGCGCATCCAGCGAGTTGCGCTGGCCCGGGAAGCGCTCGCGCGCCATCGCCAGGGTATCGATCACCGTACAGCGGTCGGCGATCTTTCCGTACTGCGGCCCCAGCAGCGACAACTCGTTGTCGAGGAAGCCCAGATCGAACGCCGCGTTGTGGATGATCAGTTCGGCGCCATCGATGAACGCCAGGAACTCATCGGCAATCTGCGCGAATTCAGGCTTGTCATCGAGGAACTCCAGGGTCAGGCCGGTGACTTCCTGCGCGCCCTGTTCGAACTCGCAGTCCGGCTTGATGTACTGGTGGTAGTTGTTGCCGGTCGGGCGGCGCTTGAACAGCTCCACGCAGCCGATTTCGACGATGCGGTTGCCCTTCTTCCACTCCAGGCCGGTGGTTTCGGTATCGAGGATGATCTGACGCATGGGCTCAGTTTACCGGGCTGGAGTCGCGGACCTGGATCGCCGCGTTGCGGGCCAGGGTATCCACCCGCTCATTGTCCGGGTCGCCGGAGTGCCCCTTCACCCAGCGCCAGTCGATCTGGTGCCGCAGCGTGGCCGCGTGCAGGCGCTCCCACAGCTCGCGGTTCTTCACCGGATCACCGCCGGCAGTCTTCCAGTTCTTGCGGATCCAGCCGGGCATCCACTGGGTCAGGCCCTGCCGCACGTACTGCGAGTCGGTGTAGAGCACGATGCTGCACGGCTCGGTCAGCGTCTCCAGCCCGGAAATGGCCGCCATCAGCTCCATCCGGTTGTTGGTGGTGTGCGCCTCACCGCCACTGAGCTCGCGCTCGTGGCCCTTGTAGCGCAGCAACGCGGCCCAGCCGCCGGGGCCGGGATTGCCGAGGCAGGATCCGTCGGTGTGGATTTCGATGGTTTTCAATACAGCTCCAGAATCAGGTAGCAACGGTGCCGTGCCAGCGCACCGGCAACGGTTTCGGCCCGGGCAGGGCCAGCGTGCGTTTTTCCGCATGGAACAGGCAGGCCGCGCGCAATGGCGCCCAGCCCCCTGGGCGACGGCTGCCGGCACCGCGCCAGAGCGGGCCGAGGTAGCGCATATCGTCGCACTCCAGGCCATGGCGGCCGAGCAGCAGGCGGATCCGCTGTGGCGTACGCACCACCAGCCCATGCTGCCGCCAGTGCGTGCGGTACGGGCTGAACGGGTTGAGGCTGCTCAGCCACAAATGCCCGCCCGGCATCAGTACGCGCTCGCACTCGTCGAGCAGCTGGTCGGCATCGCCTGTGGTGACATGCTGCAGCACGATCGCATTGACGCTCTCGTTGGCCAGGGGCAAGGGCAGCCCGCAGCGGGTATCGCCGTCATAGCCCGGCCCCTGCCGGTACAGGCGCAGGCCGCGCCCACCCAGCTGCGCATCCTCCAGCCAGGCCGCACTCGGTGCGATCCACAACCAGGGTTGCGCGGGCAGCACCGACAGCTGCGGAAGCAGCAACTGCCGTTCCAGAACGCGCAGGGCCGCCGCCGGCTCACTGTCGAACCACGGGGTCTGGCTCGCTTGACGGGTGCTCTGCAGCGCGGGCATGGTCCAATTCTATGCGACTGACTGCCCTGCCCGCATTTGCGGATAACTACATCTGGACGCTGATCGACGACGATGGTGCCGCCGTGGTCGTTGACCCCGGCGACGCCGCGCCGGTGCTCGCGCTGGCCGATCAGGGCCTGCGCGTGGATACGATCCTGCTCACCCACCACCACGACGACCACATCGGTGGCGTGCCTGCCCTGAAAGCGCGTTTTCCCGATGCGCGGGTGATCGCGCCTGTCGAAGAGCGCATTCCCACGGCGACCGAGCGGGTCGGCGAAGGTGAACGCGTTCAGGCACTGGGCCGGACGTTCCACGTACTATCCGTGCCCGGGCATACCCGCAGCCACATCGCGTTTCACACTGCTGAACATCTTTTCAGTGGAGATTCGTTGTTCAGCCTGGGCTGTGGACGTCTGTTCGAAGGTACGCCGTCCCAGCTGCTGGCATCGATGCGCAAGCTGGGTACCTTGCCCGCGCAACTGCTGCTTTGTTGCGCCCACGAGTACACCGTGTCAAATGCCGTCTTCGCGCGGCATGTCGACCCCGCCAACGCTGCCCTGTGGCAGCGCCAAGAGGAGGCTTTGGCCATGCGCCGCGATGACCGTTCCACCCTGCCGGTAACCCTGGCCAACGAATTCGACTGCAATCCCTTCCTGCGTGTGCACGCGGCGCCGATCCGTGCGTCGGTGTCGGCACACCTGGGCCGTGACGTCGTTGACGACGTCGACGTGATGGCCGGTCTCCGGCACTGGAAAGACGGCTTCCGCGCATGATGCGCCGAAGTCTGCCGCTGGCCCTGGGCCTTGCCTTGGGGCTGGCCGGAACCGCGGGCGCACAGTCGCTGGGCGCCGGCATCAGCCAGAACCTGACCGCTGCCGCGGCCCTGCCGCTGGACCCGTCCGCGCTGCCAGCGGCCTCGGTGCGCAACGGCCAGGAGATCTTCACCAGCTTCCGCGACGGCCTGGCCGAACCCAGCTGCGACGCCGAGGCCACCAGCCCGCGCTGGCAGAAGCAGTTCGCCCACGCCCCCTCGCGCCTGGCCAACCAGGATGACGATGCGCTGGTGCTGTTCGGCTACGTGGTCGAAGAGCTGCGCAAGGCCGACCTGCCCACCGAGTTCGCGCTGATTCCCTTCGTGGAGAGCGGCTACCGGCCCAATGCCCGCAACGGCAGCGGCCCGACCGGCCTGTGGCAGTTCATCGCCACCACCGCGCGCAACCACCGCGTGCCGATGGCCAACGGCTATGACGGCCGCCTGTCGGCGGTCGATTCCACCCAGGCCGCAGTGCGTTACCTGAAGACCCTGCACGGCATGTTCGGCGGCGACTGGCGCCTGGCCACCATGGCCTACAACGCCGGCGAGTACCGCGTGCTGCAGTCCATGCGCAAGGCTGGCATGAACGCGCAGAACGCCAAGCCTTCGGCGTTGCCCGGCCTGTCGCCGGTCACCCATGCCTACGTCGAGAAGCTGCATGCCCTGGCGTGCGTGCTGGAAGACGTGGAAGACCAGCCCGGCGTGATGGCCTCATTGGACCGCACCGTGCCGGTGCTGAAGGACCACACCCTGCCTGCGGGCACCAGCGTGCAGCAGTGGGCCGCACAGCGCGCCCTGGACCCGGCCAGGATCGCCCGCCTCAACCCGGCCCTGGCCTCCGGTGGCCGCCCCTCGGGCACCACCCGCGTGCTGGCACCGGTCTCGGCCGCAAATGCGACGGTAACGGAGGCAGCGACCACGCTGGTCGCCAGCGCTGCACCGGTGGCGGCCGCTGTACCCGCGCCGCAGGCCACCAGGACCGTCGCCGCGATCGCCGACCGTCCGCGCAGCCGCCGCCACACCGTGCGTGATGGCGAGTCGGCCTGGACCATCGCCCGCCGCTACGGCATGCCGGTGAAGGCCCTGCTGTCGCTGAACGGCCTGAGCGGCAGCAGCGTGCTGAAGCCTGGCGCGGTACTGCGCGTGGAAGACTGACGGACAGGCCAAGCGCCCGCCCCATGTAGAGCCGAGCCCATGCTCGGCTTTTTCTTGCCTGCGACTTCTCGGCGTTCATGGCAAGCCGAGCGTGGGCTCGGCTCTACAGTTCAATTTCCAGCAACGCTCCAACAAAAAAGGCCCGGCAATGCCGGGCCTTTCTCGTCCTGCCCGCCGCGAGGCTTACAGGTTCGCTTCGGTGGTCTGGATCACGAACTTCTTGCGCATCGCCTCAACGTAGGCCTTGGCCGCAGCCATGCCATCGATCTGGCTCAGCTGGTCCTTCAGCTGCTTCTGCTGCTCGGCGGTCACTTCCTTCACGTCGCCCGGGTTCACCTTGTTCACCGCGAACAGCAGAGCGTGGCCGTTGACGTCGACCTTGCCGTAGCTCGGCTTGCCATCGGCCGGCACCGGCGCACTGAAGATCGCGCGGTTGATTTCCGGGGTCGGCACCGGCTGGCTGCGCGGCAGGCCCGGCATCGGGCTCAGCTGCAGCTTCTCGCTGGCCGCCAGCGACTGCAGGGTGGCGCCCGCCTTCAGCTTGGCCAGCACGGCATCGGCCGCCTTGTCGCTGGCCTGGCGCTGACGGTCGGTACGAATCGCGGCGATCACCTGCTCGCGGGCCTTGTCCAGCGGCATGGCCTGTTCCGGGGTGTGCGCGGCCACGCGGATGACCACACTGTGGTTGGTCGCGCCGCCCAGAGCGATCGGGTCGCTGGCGGTCCCGTCCTGCACCAGCACGTCGGAGAACGCGGCACGCAGCACGGCCGGGTCAGCGGCGATGCCACTGGCGGTGGCACGGGTGATCGGGCCCAGGGTCTGCAGCGGCAGGTTCACTTCCTTGGCCGCAGCAGCCAGATCGCTCGGGCTCTTGTTGATGGCGTCGACCAGACGGCCGGCCAGTTCGTTGAAGCCGCGCTCGCCGTCGGCCTTCAGTTGCTCTGCAGCCAGCGTGTCACGCACTTCCTCGAAGGACTTGCCCTGGCCACCACGGACCGCGGCAACCTTGATGATGTGATAGCCGAACTCGGTCTTGACCGGACCAATCACGTCACCGGCCTTGGCGGCGAACAGCGCATCTTCAAACGGCTTGACCATCGCGCCGCGTTCGACCCAACCCAGGTCACCACCCTGCCCCTTCGAACCCGGGTCTTCCGAGTTGGCCTTGGCCAGTGCAGCGAAGTCGGCGCCGGCGGCCTTGGCTTCGGCGGCAATCTTGTTCGCCTTGGCTTCGGCACCGTCGCCGGTGATCAGGATATGCGAAGCCTGGCGCTGCTCCGGCGTGGTGAACTTCGCCTTCTCGTCTTCATAGCGCTTGCGCAGTGTGGCTTCGTCGGCTGCGGTCGGTGCCGGCAGGTTCGCGCCATTGATCTCGACGTACTCCAGCGAGACGCTCTCGGCCTGGCGGAAGTCCTTGCCATGGCTGTCATACCACTGCTTGATCTGCGCATCGGTCACCGGCGCGGTATCGGCCGGCACTTCCGGCAGCGCGGCCAGTTCGACGTCGCGGGTCTCGCCCAGCAGCTTCAGCAGGCGCTCGGTCTCGGACTGGGTAACGAAGCCCGAGTTCTGCAGGCCCGACGGAATCACCGACTGCTGCAGGCTCTCACGCACCAGTTCCTGGAACTGGGTCGGGGTACGCGGCGGATTGCCACCGGCCAGCGCCAGGCGGTAGTTGTTCTCGTTGAACTTGCCGTTCGAATCGAGGAAGGCCGGGATGGTGGCGATGTACTCGCGCACCGCGCCATCGCCGATCACGACACCGGCCTGCTCGCCGACCAGGCGCACGACCTGCTCGTCGATCAGCTGGTCGAGCACGGCCAGCTTGTTCTGGGTGCTCTCGAACGCGCGCGGGTCGAAGTTCTCGCCCTGCTGCTGGCGCTCACGCATGCGCTCCTGCTCGAAGCGGGTGCGGAAATCCTGCGCGCTGATCTCATGGTGCTGCCACAGCATGCGCACCGGCCACCACGACGGTGCCGAACGCCACCAGGTCGGGGGCGCGGAAACCTTGGCCACGTTCTGTGCGCCAACGCCACCCAGGTAGCTGTTGTCGATCACGAACAGGAACGGAATCATCAGCAGCCCCAGGATCACGGTGACGATCCAGCCTGAGGTCTTGTCGCGGAGTTTCTGCAGCATGGTGAGGAATCACAAGGCCTGATTGGCGAGCCCGGCAGTGTAACCCGCTTCGTCGCAGGGACCAAAAGCAGCACCGGCGTGGCCTGCGCACCGCTTCGCGACGGCACAAAGAAAAAGCCCCCGGCTTGCGCCGAGGGCTTTTAAAGTTGGCGGAGCGGACGGGACTCGAACCCGCGACCTCCGGCGTGACAGGCCAGCATTCTAACCAGCTGAACTACCGCTCCGCGCTGAAACTTTGCAGGCGCCCAGTATATCCGAAGACTCCCTGGAAACCCAGCCCGATGAACACTTTTTTCAAAGTTTTTTCACAGGGACTTAAGAATTCTGCAATGGCGGAGCGGACGGGACTCGAACCCGCGACCTCCGGCGTGACAGGCCAGCATTCTAACCAGCTGAACTACCGCTCCGTTCTTGCAAAAACCTTTTCGCCTTCTTCCCGAACCTTCCGGGGAGAAGACAAGGCCCCCGGCTTCAGGCCGGGGGCCTCGATGTAGTGGCGGAGCGGACGGGACTCGAACCCGCGACCTCCGGCGTGACAGGCCAGCATTCTAACCAGCTGAACTACCGCTCCGCATTGTTGCTTTTCTTGCTTTCCAACCAGCCTGGACCGGGAAGAAAACAAAGCCTCCAGCTTTTGGCCGGAGGCCTCGTTGAATGGCGGAGCGGACGGGACTCGAACCCGCGACCTCCGGCGTGACAGGCCAGCATTCTAACCAGCTGAACTACCGCTCCACACTCAAACTTTTACCGCGGTGCTGTGGTGGGTGCTGAGGGTTTCGAACCCCCGACCCTCTCCGTGTAAAGGAGACGCTCTACCGCTGAGCTAAGCACCCCAGCGAGCCGCTTAGTTTACAGCATCCTTCAGGGCCTTACCAGCCTTGAACGACGGATTCTTCGAAGCAGCGATCTTGATGGTGTCGCCGGTCTTCGGGTTGCGGCCGGTGCGTGCAGCACGGTCGCGGACCTGGAAGGTACCGAAGCCAACCAGGGTGACCGCATCGCCGTCCTTCAGCGCCTTGGTGACGGCAGCAACGACGGCATCGACAGCGCGGCTGGACTCGGCCTTGGTCAGGTCGGCAGCTTCAGCAACGGCATCGATCAATTCGGTCTTGTTCATTCTCTACAACTCCTTTGGCGGTGGGTTCCGCTTATTCGACAGGGAAGCAACCGCATGCCTTCTGCATGCGGCCGCCATGTGGAAACGGTTCGCCGATTCAGTCATCGCTGACAGCGATCACTCATTCGCGAGTGCTGCTTTTATACCAGTGGCCCTACCCCCACGCAAGCTGGAAAGCCAGCAACGACGCGGGTTTCGGGCCATTGGACAGCGCGCGTCAATGCTTGACGCGCGCGCTTCCACTCGGTTTGGCCTTGCTGCGCACCGTGACACGCTGCGCACTCTTGCGCGCCTTCTTCGGTGCCAACGGACGCTCCAGCGCCAGGTCCAGGACTTCTTCGATGTACTTCACCGGCACGATCTTCAGATCGCGGGTGACGTTGGCTGGAATGTCGGCCAGGTCCTTGCGGTTCTCTTCCGGGATGATCACCGTGCGGATGCCACCACGCAGTGCCGCCAGCAGCTTTTCCTTCAGGCCACCGATCGCGGTGACGCGACCACGCAGGGTGATCTCGCCGGTCATCGCCACATCGGCACGCACCGGCACCTTGGTCAGCATCGACACCAGCGAGGTCACCATCGCCGCGCCGGCACTCGGGCCGTCCTTCGGCGTGGCACCATCGGGCACGTGCAGGTGCACGTCGTGCTTCTGCAGGAAGTCGCTGTCGATGCCGAAGCCGACCGCGCGCGAACGCACCACCGACAGTGCCGCCGACGCCGATTCCTTCATCACGTTGCCGAGCTGGCCGGTCAGGATCAGCTGGCCCTTGCCCGGCACCAGCGTCGATTCGATCTGCAGCAGATCGCCGCCGACCTCGGTCCAGGCCAGGCCGGTGACCAGGCCGATCTCGTTCTCTTCCTCGGCACGGCCGAAGTCGAAGCGACGCACGCCCAGGTACTTGTCCAGGTTCTTGCTGGACACGCTCACCAGCGCCTTCTTCTTCGCACCCTTCTTCGCCTTCGCCGCCGGCTGCGGGCCGGCCAGCGCGATCTCCTTCACCACCTTGCGGCAGATCTTGGCGATCTCGCGTTCCAGGTTGCGCACGCCCGATTCGCGCGTGTAGTAGCGCACGATGTCCTGGATGGCATCGCTGCCGATCTCCAGTTCTTCCGGCTGCAGGCCGTTGGCCTTGATCTGCTTCGGAACCAGGTAGCGGGTGGCGATGTTGAGCTTCTCATCCTCGGTGTAGCCGGGGATGCGGATCACTTCCATGCGGTCCAGCAGCGGGCCCGGAATGTTGAGCGAGTTCGAGGTGGCCACGAACATCACTTCGGACAGGTCCAGGTCCACTTCCAGGTAGTGGTCGTTGAACGCGTTGTTCTGCTCCGGATCGAGCACTTCCAGCAGCGCCGAAGACGGATCGCCACGGAAGTCCATCGACATCTTGTCGATCTCGTCGAGCACGAACAGCGGGTTCTTGCTGCCGACCTTGTTGAGGTTCTGCACGATGCGGCCCGGCATCGAACCGACATAGGTACGACGGTGGCCACGGATCTCGGCCTCGTCGCGCACGCCGCCCAGCGACATGCGCACGAACTTGCGGTTGGTGGCCTTGGCGATGGACTGGCCCAGCGAGGTCTTGCCCACGCCCGGCGGCCCGACCAGGCACAGGATCGGGCCCTTCATCTGCTTCACGCGCGACTGCACCGCCAGGTATTCAAGGATGCGTTCCTTGACCTTCTCCAGACCGTAGTGATCGGCGTCCAGGGTGTCCTGCGCAGCCTTCAGGTCCTTGCGCACCTTGCTGCGCTTCTTCCACGGCACGCCCAGCAACCACTCCAGGTAGTTGCGCACGACCGCCGCTTCGGCCGACATCGGCGACATCTGCTTGAGCTTGTTCAGTTCGTTGCGCGCCTTGGCTTCAACGGCCTTCGGCATGCCGGCTTCGGCGATCTTGCGGGCCAGCTCTTCCAGCTCGCCCGGTGCGTCGTCCAGGTCACCCAGTTCCTTCTGGATGGCCTTCATCTGTTCGTTGAGGTAGTACTCGCGCTGGCTCTTCTCCATCTGCGACTTCACGCGGCCGCGGATGCGCTTCTCCATCTGCTGCACGTCGATCTCGCCGTCGACCAGGCCGACCAGCATCTCCAGGCGGTCGCCCACGGCCAGCGTTTCCAGCAGGCGCTGCTTGTCGGCCAGGCGCACGCTGATGTGCGCGGCGATGGTGTCGGCCAGGCGCGCCGGCTCATCGATGCCCGACAGCGTCTGCAGCAGTTCCGGCGGCAGCTTGCGGTTGGTCTTGACGTACTGCTCGAACAACGACATCAGCGAGCGTGCGATCGCCTCGACCTCGCGCGCTTCGCGCTCGTCGGTGGCGTCGATCTCCACGGCCTGGCCGTGCAGCGAGCCGTTGCGCTCGTCGACGTGGGTGACCTGCACGCGCGACAGGCCTTCGACCAGCACCTTGATGGTGCCGTCGGGCAGCTTCAGCAGCTGCAGCACCTGCGCCAGCGTACCGACCTGGTAGAGGTCGGCCGCATGCGGGTCGTCGGTCTCGGCCGACTTCTGCGCCAGCAGCAGGATGCGCTTGTCCGATTCCATTGCCTGTTCGAGCGCGTGCATGGACTTGTCACGGCCGACGAACAGCGGGATGACCATGTGCGGGAACACCACTACGTCGCGCAGCGGCAGGACCGGCAGGTCGAGGGTTTCACTTGGGGAACGGGCCATGGGGGCTCCAGGGAAGGGGAAAACCGCCTCCGGGAGGGCATCTTCCGGAGACAAAAAAAGCCGATGGCCCCGTTATGGGGCCATCGGCTTTCAGATGCAAGGCATTCCTTGAAAATCCTTTCCAATCAACAACCTGGAAGGATCACTCGGCGCCTGCGGCCTTCTGTTCAGGGGCCGCCGGGGTCTGGTAGATCAGGTACGGCTCGGACTTGTGCTCGATCACCGACTCGTCCACCACCACCTTGCTGACGTTTTCCTGCGACGGCAGGTCGTACATGGTGTCCAGCAGGACCGATTCGACGATGGTGCGCAGGCCACGGGCACCGGTCTTGCGCTTGAGCGCCTTGCGGGCAATGGCCGACAACGCGTCCGGGCGGAACTCCAGCTCGACGTTCTCCATCTCGAACAGCTTCTTGAACTGCTTGGTGATGGCGTTCTTCGGCTCGGTCAGGATCTTGATCAGGGCCGGCTCGTCCAGCTCCTCCAGGGTCGCCACCACCGGCAGGCGGCCAACGAACTCGGGGATCAGGCCGAACTTGATCAGGTCTTCCGGCTCGACTTCGGCCAGCACCTTGCCCACTTCCTGCTTGCGCTCGCTGCTCTTCACCTTGGCGCCGAAGCCGATGCTGCCGACGTCGGTGGAACGGGCCTGGATCACCTTGTCCAGCCCGGCGAACGCGCCGCCGCAGATGAACAGGATGTTCTTGGTGTCCACCTGCAGGAATTCCTGCTGCGGATGCTTGCGGCCGCCCTGCGGCGGAACGCTGGCCACGGTGCCTTCGATCAGCTTCAGCAGGGCCTGCTGCACGCCTTCGCCGGACACATCGCGGGTGATCGACGGGTTCTCGCTCTTGCGCGAGATCTTGTCGATTTCATCGATGTAGACGATGCCCTGCTGCGCCTTCTCGACGTCGTAGTCGCACTTCTGCAGCAGCTTCTGGATGATGTTCTCCACGTCCTCGCCCACGTAACCGGCTTCGGTCAGCGTGGTGGCGTCGGCCATGGTGAACGGCACGTTGAGCAGGCGGGCCAGGGTCTCGGCCAGCAGGGTCTTGCCCGAACCGGTCGGGCCGACCAGCAGGATGTTCGACTTCGCCAGTTCGACGTCGTCGTTCTTCTGCCGGCTCTCGATGCGCTTGTAGTGGTTGTACACGGCCACAGCCAGGGTGCGCTTGGCGCGGTTCTGGCCGATCACGTACTGGTCGAGCACCTCGAGGATCTCGCGCGGCTTCGGCAGCGAACTGCGCGCCGACTGCGCCTTTTCCTCAAGCTCCTCGCGGATGATGTCGTTGCACAGCTCCACGCATTCATCACAGATGAACACGCTCGGACCCGCAATCAGCTTGCGCACTTCATGCTGGCTCTTGCCGCAGAAAGAGCAGTAGAGGATCTTGCCGGTGTCCGTGGAACGACCTTGGCGGTCTTCGCTCATGCTTCGCTTACCCAGTTACCCCACCCGCTGAACGGGGGTTCGATTCGAGAATAGCACAGGGCCGAGGGGACACCAGTCCCGCCCGACCCTGCAGGAACGGGGCCTCCATGGCCCCGTGAAGGCCGGTCAGCCGGCCTGGATCGACTCATCCGGACGACGCTCCAGGACCTGGTCGACCAGACCGTAGGCCTGCGCCTCGAAGGCGCTCTTGAAGTTGTCGCGCTCGGTGTCACGGGCGATCGTCTCCAGCGACTGGCCGGTGTGCTTGGCCAGCACCTCGTTCAGGCGCGAACGCAGGGTCAGGATCTCACGCGCGTGGATGTCGATGTCGGTGGCCTGGCCCTGATAGCCGCCCAGCGGCTGGTGGATCATCACGCGCGAGTTCGGCAGCGCATAGCGCTTGCCGGCTTCGCCCGCGGCCAGCAGCAGGGCGCCCATCGAGGCGGCCTGGCCGATGCAGGTGGTGCTCACATTCGGCTTGATGTACTGCATGGTGTCGTAGATCGCCATGCCGGCGGTGACCACGCCACCCGGCGAGTTGATGTAGATGTTGATGTCCTTTTCCGGGTTTTCCGATTCCAGGAACAGCAACTGCGCCACCACCACGTTGGCCATGTGATCGTCGATCGGGCCCACGAGGAAGATCAGGCGCTCCTTCAACAGGCGCGAATAGATGTCGTAGGCACGCTCGCCGCGGCTGGTCTGCTCGACCACCATCGGAACCAGGTTCAGGGCTTTGGTTCGGTTGTCCATTACGTGAGGTACCTATCTTGGGGGGCAACAACCCCGCGCCGGCAAAGGCGCGGGGCATCCGGTGATCCGCCCGGGCTTACTGGCGGATCGCGTCCTGGAACGACAGCTTCTCTTCGGTGTGCTGGGCACGCTCGGCGATCCAGTCGATCACCTGCTCTTCCATCACACGGTTCTGCAGGCCAGACATCAGCTGGGGGTCGTTGCGGTACATCTCAATGACCTGTTCCGGCTCTTCGTAGGTCGAAGCGATCAGACGCATCGTTTCGTTCAGGCGCTTGGCTTCCAGGCGCAGGTCGTTGATGCGGGCCACTTCACCGACCAGCAGGCCGACCAGCACGCGCTTGGCGGCGGCGTCCTTGAAGCCTTCGTGGGCATCGGCCGGGATCTCACCGACGTTCTGGCCGTTGCGGCGGATCTGCTCGACCTGCTGGGCCAGCATGGCGCGGGCTTCGTTCTCGACCAGGCGCGGCGGCATTTCCACCGAGGCGTAGGCGGCGATCAGCTGCTCGCCGACTTCGCGGCGCAGGCGGTTCATCAGGGCGCCCTTCAGCTCGCGCTCCAGGTTGGCGCGGATGTCGCTGCGGAACTGCTCCACATCGCCGCCCTTCACGCCGAAGCTCTTGATGAAGGCTTCGTCGACCGCCGGCACGACCGGCTCGGAGACTTCAGCAACCTTGACGGTGACCTGCACGGTCTTGCCGGCCAGCACCGGCACGCGCCAGTCAGCCGGGAACTCGACGTCCAGGGTCTTCTCTTCACCCTTGGCCAGGCCGACCAGGCCCTTTTCGATGGTTTCGAACATCATGCCCTGGCCGAGCACGATCGAACCCTTCTCGGTGCCTTCGGCCGGCAGGCGCTCTTCGCCGGCCTGCGACCAGGTTTCCACCGCGACCAGATCACCGTCCTGCGCGCCACGGCTGACCGGGGCCCAGGTACGACGCTGGTTCTGCAGGTTCTCGATCATCTGGTCGATGTCGGCGTCGGTGATTTCGGCGCTGTGGCGCACGACGGTCAGCTTGCTGACGTCGATGTCGCCGAAGTCCGGCACCACTTCCACGGTGGCCACGAAGGAGAACTCACCCTCGTCGCCCTTGTCGATGCGCGGGCTGCCGACGATGCGCAGGTCGTGCTCGCGCACGGCCGCGTCGAAGGTTTCGCGCAGCAGGCCGTCCAGCGCCTCGCCACGGACCTGCGCGCCGAAGCGCTGCTCGATCACCTTGGCCGGCACCTTGCCCGGGCGGAAGCCCTTGATGCGGGTGGTACGGGCGATTTCGCCCAGGCGGCCGACGATGTGGCTCTGCAGACGCTCTTCCGGCAGCGAGAAGCTCAGGCGGCGTTCCAGGTTGCCGGTGGATTCGATCGAAGCTTGCATGTTGACTCCTGCCACCGGTGGCCCACGCCCCCGGCTCGATGATTGGGATGAAACGGTTGTAAGGACACGACGTCTGGGACGCGCCTGCTTGCCGCAGCCCTTTAGTTTCGCCCAATTCGGCCTGCACTGCCAGCGCGTGCCGGTCAAGGGGGCTTGAACCTGGCTCCCGGCAGACCCTCCGCCCGTGCCCGGCGAGCCCGCCCCGCGTTCAGGCACGCCCCATGGTGGGCCACACACATCAAAAAAAGGGCGCCAATGGCGCCCTTTTCCAGTACGGGACAGCGTCGCGGTCAGAGGACCTGGCAATCCTTGGACATCGGCGTCTTGCCGACATCACCACGACCGGTGCAGACCAGATTCACGGTCTGACCCTTCTTCAGGGTGCCGATGACCTCCAGGTGAGCCTGGCTGAACGAGAACTGCGGCTCGATGAACAGGCCCGCGCGCAGGCTCACGTAGGGGTCGCCCATCAGATCGGTGTTGATCGAGTCCACCGTGCCGGAAACGCGGTAGCGCTTGCCCTTGAACTTCTGGTCGGCGGCAACGGTGTTCTCCTCGTAGGCCTTGGCCAGCTCGGCAACAGTCACCTGCGGCAGCGCGTCGAGCGCGGCACGCTCTTCGTCGAGCTTCTTCTGCTCGGCCTCGGCCTTGGCGCGCTCCTTCGATGCCGCAGCGTCGGCCTTGGCCTGCTCCCTGGCGGCAGCGGCTTCGGTACGCTGCTGCTCACGCGCAGCGGTCTCGGCTGCACGCTGCTCAGGCGTCTTGTTGGCGTCGACCAGCATGCCGAGTGCGATCAGGCCCACGAACAGGACCACGATCACGATGATCGCCCACTTCAGAAACTTCTTCATGAATCCCCCCTTCCTTGTTGTAAGCGCAGCAAATCCGGCCACGCGATGCGGTCAACAAGTATAACGACTATGTGAAGACCGCTGGCCAACACATGGGCAGATGCGGCATCTGCCAGTGGCATTGCAGGGGGAATGGCTGGCCGGCCATGAACGCACCTCGGCTGGTGCGAAAGGGGGGACTCGAACCCCCACGCCTTGCGGCACTGGAACCTAAATCCAGGGCGTCTACCAATTCCGCCACTTTCGCGTGGCCGGCACAGGCGTTCATTGTCGCAGGCGGGGGCCGGAAGCGGAAGGCCTGCACAAAGCTGAATCCGTCACTCCGGGCGACCGGCCGCCGCCCGGAGTGACCGTGGATCAGTGCTGCTGAGGTTCAACGCGTGCCGTGTCGGCACCGTGCCCGGGCACTGCGTCCACTTTGCGGACTTCAACGCCCCCGTCGCTGGTCCTGCGCAACTGCACCGCCTCGGGCCGGGTCACGCCTTCAGCTGGCGCCGTCGGCTGTATCTGCATCGCCTCACTGACTGGCGCGGCGGGAGCGTGCAGTGCGTTGGTGTCGCGCTGCACGGTCTGCGCCGGGTCGCCGGGCTGGCTGCAGGCAGCGAGCGCCGCCAGTGCCAACGGCAACAACAGCACCGGGCGCAGTCGATTGATATCACCCATCAGGATCGTCCTTCATGCATGCGCCATCGGCGCGGAAGAACCATTGGGTGCGATGCAGGACGCGATGCGATGAGAAACAGCGCACAGCATTGAAAACACTGATGACGCATGTGACCCCGGTTTCATCATCGCTTCAGTAGATCCACGCCATGCGTGGATGCGGCCTCCGCCTTCTCCGCGCATGGCGTGGATCTACCGGCTTAGCGACTTGGCGCCCTCAGCCCGGTCACAGGCAAGAAAAAAGCCACTTGGCTGACCAAGTGGCTTTCGTCTGGTGGGCTGTCAAGGATTCGAACCTTGGACCTATTGATTAAGAGTCAACTGCTCTACCAACTGAGCTAACAGCCCGAAATCGGGGCGCGAATTATGACCCGATCCGCTCGGTGGGTGCAAGCACTTTCTTCAACATCGTTGAAACCAGCGCTGCGGTCCCGCTGCTGCTGCAGAACCCCGCCAGGCGGAGCGCTTCAGCGCGTGATCCATCGAAATGATGGGGTCACACTTATAAGAAAAAAGCCACCTGGCGTACCAGGTGGCTTCCGTCTTGGTGGGCCGTCAAGGATTCGAACCTTGGACCTATTGATTAAGAGTCAACTGCTCTACCAACTGAGCTAACGGCCCGTGAAACTCAGACGCACATTGTAGCGTGCATTCTGTTTATTGCAATACCGTTTCGGCAGCGCCGATACGGTTGAATCAGTGGGGTGGCTGAGGGGATTCGAACCCCCGACCACCGGAATCACAATCCGGTACTCTAACCAACTGAGCTACAGCCACCACTGAAACTTTCGTCCCCCGCCGATACCCGCTGGCGCTGGAACTTCAAACCTTTGCCTGGGGACTGTCACCGAAGTTCCGGTCCGCCGAAGCGAGTCCGATATTCTGGTGGAGTCTTTACGCTTTTGCAAGCACTTCTTCACATCCGCCGATGCGATCCCGGTGCCTCGCCGATGGCGCGCCCGACAGGAATCGAACCTGTAACCGCCGGCTTAGAAGGCCGGTGCTCTATCCAGTTGAGCTACGGGCGCCCGAACCGGAACGGCGTCCAATCCGACGTGATGTGGGATTGGTCGGGGTAGAGGGATTCGAACCCCCGACATCCTGCTCCCAAAGCAGGCGCGCTACCAGACTGCGCTATACCCCGGTCTTGCAATCCCCTCGGGCCAGGCCCGGGGAGCTGGTCATTGTGGCCAAGCGCATCATGAACTGTCAACGCGGGCGACTCGCACCCGACGCCTGACACGGCACCACGTGCAACCATCGGCTATGCTCCCGGTCATCGGCCGGATGGCCGTCCAGCCCCTCATTCGCACGGAGAACACGCATGCGCAGCGGCAACCCGGCTCTTTCCGAGTCGACCTTCCTCGACCTCGCCAGTGGCTCGGTGGTAACCAGCCCCGACCAGGCCATGACCCTCAACGGCACCGTCAACAAGACCGGTTTCCTGCTGCTGCTGACCGTGTTGACGGCGGCCTTCGCCTGGAACCAGTCGATCGACGAGTACGACCAGGTCATGGACGCGGCCAAGGTGTACGCCATGGGCGGCGCGATCGGCGGCCTGGTGCTGGCTCTGGTCACCGTCTTCAAGAAGGAATGGTCCCCGGTCACCGCGCCGATGTACGCGCTGGTCGAGGGGCTTTTCCTCGGTGCCATCTCGGCCGTCTTCAACGCCAAGTTCCCGGGCATCGTGTTCCAGGCGGTGCTGCTGACCTTCGGCACCCTGTTCGCGCTGCTGATCGCCTACCGCAGCGGCGTGATCAAGGCCACCGAGAACTTCAAGATGGGCGTGGTTGCAGCAACCGGCGGCATCGCCCTGCTCTACCTGGCCTCGTTCGTGCTCGGCTTCTTCAACATCAATGTGCCGGTGATCCACGATTCCAGCTGGCTGGGCATTGCTTTCAGCCTGTTCGTGGTGGTCGTCGCCGCGCTGAACCTGGTGCTGGATTTCGACTTCATCGAAACCGGCGTGGCCCAGCGCGCGCCGAAGTACATGGAGTGGTATGGCGCATTCGGCCTGATGGTGACCCTGGTCTGGCTGTATGTGGAGTTCCTGCGCCTGCTGTCGAAGATCCAGCAGCGCTGAGCCCCATCAGGTCGTAAACGACAAGCCGTGGTCCGCGAGGGCCACGGCTTCTTTTTTGGAACCCCACCCCATGTCCCACACCTTCCACAGCTATCGCCCGGCCGACGGCCACCGCCTGCCGCACGACCCGTTCAACGCCATCATCGGCCCACGACCGATCGGCTGGATCTCCAGCTGCGACGCCGAAGGAACCTTGAACCTGGCGCCGTACAGCTTCTTCAATGCGTTCAACTACACCCCACCGATCATCGGCTTCTCCAGCCAGGGCCGCAAAGACTCGCTGCGCAACATCGAAGCGACCGGTGAGTTCGCCTGGAACCTGGCGACCTTCGACCTGGCCGAAGCAATGAACGAAAGCTGTCGTGCGGTCGGGCCGGAGGTCGACGAGTTCGCCCTGGCCGGGCTGACGCCACTGGCCTCCACACAGGTCGCGCCACCCCGCGTGGCACAGAGCCCGGTGAGCATGGAATGCCGCTGCACCCAGATCGTGCGCCTGCGCGATGCCGCCGGCCAGGACACCAACGGCTGGCTGGTGCTGGGCGAAGTAGTGGCAGTGCACATCGACACCCGTTTGCTGGTCGATGGCATCTACGACACCGCTGCAGCGGCGCCGATCCTGCGCGGCGGCGGCCCCGCCGATTACTTCCGCATCGGCGCCGAACAACGCTTCCGCATGTTCCGCCCGGCCTGAGCCTCAGGCTGCCGGCGCACGCGACACCAGCGCCGGCAGCGACGAGGCCAGCAACGCGATGCCGGAAGCGGTCAGCAGGCTCAGTACGACCTGCCGGAAGCGCGCCTCGCTGATACCGATGTAGACCCGCGCGCCCAGCAGGGTCGGCACCAGCATGGCCGGCGCCACGATGGCGAAGTACGGCAGCATCTGCCGCGTCACCAGGCCACTTCCGACATAGGTGGCCATGGTCACCGCCAGCATGGCCAGGTTGAAGTTCTGGATGACCGCGCGCTGCTCGTCCTTGCCGAAGCCGCGCAGCGTGCTCCACAACGTCGGCACCGGCCCGGCGAAGCCACCGATGCCACTGAGCACGCCACCGGCCATACCGGCAATGGCGTCACCCACGCGCCCTCCGATCGTGATCGGCGGCAACGAGCGCGCCATCAGCATCACCGGGCACCACAGCGCCAGGAAGCCGCCCAGCAACGCCTTGAACCAGTCCATGTCCAGCTGCGGCAGCACCATCACGCCCAGCGGAATGCCGGCCAGCCCACCCAGCACGAAGGGCAGCAGCAGGCGCAGGTTGAAGCCGCGGCGCACGGTGAACACCGCCACCAGCTGGCCGACCAGCGCGCCGAACACCGACAGTGTGGCCGCCAGTCGCGGCTCCAGCCCCCATGCCCAGAACGACATCGCCACCATCCCGAAGGCGAAACCCGACAGCCCCTGCACGAACCCGGCAACGATCGCGCCAAGTGCGACCAGCAGATACACCGACTCCATCACCACCTCGGTTGCAGCGGCACGACTACCCTGCCGCGCCCACCTGTGCAGCGTAGTGCGCCGCGAGGTGCTCGACCAGCGCACGCACCTTGGGGGCAAGCGCACGTGCATGCGGATACAGCGCGAAGTAGCGTCGCTGCCCCGCGTGCCAGGCCGGCAGCACACGGATCAAACGACCGGCGCGCAGGTCTTCCTGCACCGTCAGTGCGGTGAACAGGCTGATGCCCATTCCCGCCAGCGCGGCGGCATACAGCGCCGGCGTGGCATCCACGCGCAGGCGCTGGCCAGCCTCGATGTTCATGCTGGCACCACGCGGCCCCTGCAGCTGCCAGGGCAGCATCGACGGCGTGGGACTGAAGCCCAGCAGCGTGTGCTGCGCAAGGTCGGCCGCCTGCCGCGGCAGCCCGTGCCGGGCCAGATAGGCTGGCGCGGCCACCAGGATGCGCGGGCAGCTGGCCAGTTCACGTGCGACCAGCTGGCTGTCCGGCAACGCATGCGCGATGCGCAGGGCCAGGTCGAAACCGCCGCCCACCACATCGACCAGCTGATCATCGGCCGACAGGTCCAGCGAGACCTGCGGGTAACGCTGCAGGAACGACGGCAACCACTGTGGCAACTCCTGGCTGGCGACCACCTGCGGCACGCTGATCCGCACCGAGCCACTGGGCTGGGCCTGTCCTGCACGCGCGCGGTCATCCGCCTCCTGCAGACGATCGAGCAGCGTACCGGCCTCCCGGTAGTAGTCGCGTCCGGCTTCGGTCAATGACAGCCGGCGGCTGTTTCGATCGAGCAGGCGTACCTGCAGGTGGTCTTCCAGTTGCCGCAGCTGCCGTGACATCGCCGAGTGGGTCGTGCCCAGGCGTTCTGCCGCAGCGGTGAAGCTGCCTGCGTCGACGATGGCGCGCAGCGCGCGCAGGGCAGCGAAATGATCCATCAGCGGGCAACTCCACCTGGCGGGGCCCACGGCGTGCGGGCCCCGCCAGCTTATCAAGCGCCGTCGCCGGCCTTGCGCACCGGCAGCGCCAGGATCGCATCGGTGCGCATGACATCTCCGAAGGTGTCTTCGATCTGCGCCAGCGAGGCCTCGTGCAGCGCGCGATGATCCATGCGCTGGCCGCCGGCCAGATCCAGATCACGACTGGCTGTCGCATCGGACGACACGATCACCCGATAGCCGCGCGGTGCGGCGGCAGCGTCGCGGGCGGCACCAGCCACGCAGGCATGGGTCTGCAGGCCGGTGACGATCAGGGTGTCGATGCCGGCGTCCTTCAGCACGGCGTCCAGGACGGCAGCCGAGGCGCCAGCGAACACGCTTACGTTGTCCTTCTGCACCACGGTCTCGCCCTTGCGCGGCAGCAGGTCGCGATGGAAGGCGGCGTTGACGCTGCCCTGTGCGAACAACGGCGCACCGGCCGGCAGCACGTGCTGCACATGGATGACGCGGATGCCGTTGGCATCGGCGAACTCGACCACCCGCTTGGCCTGGCGCAGCGCGGCCACGCCATCGGGAATGACCATGCGGCCACCGGCAAAGCCCGGTGCGGCGCTGGCGTCGAAGTATTCGTTCTGGAAGTCGATCACCAGTACCGCGGTTTTCGCGGCATCCAGCGAGGCCACGACCGGCGCGCCGGCCATGTGCCGGATGGTGGGATGGGACGGCTCGGCAGCGGCGACAGGGGCGGTGGCGGCCATGCCGATCAGGCTGGCCAGGCCGAAGGCGGTGAGGTTCATGTGCGGCTTCCTGTGCGATGGGTGTGGGGCACAGGATGCGGAGCGATTGACGCACGAACCAGCCATGCAACAGCACACGATCTGTGCGGAAAACGCACAGCTGGGTCGTTCCGTCATCCACGCATGGCGTGGATCTACCCGTAAACGCAACGGGGCGCCCGAAGGCGCCCCGCTGTGGATTCAACCGAGGTCGACCAACCGCTTACAGGCGGGTGGCGATGGCCTTGGCGAAGCTCATGGTGGTGCCGGTGCCGCCGAGGTCGCCGGTCAGCGAGTCCTTGGCTTCCATGGTGGCCACGATGGCCTTGCGCAGGCGCTCGGCATTTTCCGGCTGGCCGATATGGTCCAGCATCTGCGCAGCTGCCAGCAGCAGCGCGCACGGATTGGCCTTGCCCTGGCCGGCGATGTCCGGCGCGGTGCCGTGCACGGCTTCGAAGATCGCCGCGTCCTTGCCGATGTTGGCACCCGGGGCCAGGCCCAGGCCGCCCACGAGGCCGGCGCACAGGTCGGAGATGATGTCGCCGAACAGGTTGGTGGTAACGATCACGTCGAACTGTTCCGGACGCATCACCAGCTGCATGCAGCAGTTGTCGACGATCATTTCCTGGAACTCGATGTCCGGGTACTGCGCGGCCACTTCACGGGCGACGTTCAGGAACAGGCCCGAGGTCGACTTGATGATGTTGGCCTTGTGCACGGCGGTGACCTTCTTGCGGCCGACGCTGCGGGCCAGCTCGAAGGCGTAGCGCACGATGCGCTCGGAACCCTTGCGGGTGATGCGGGTGCCGGAGAAGGCGGTTTCGCCGTCGGCCGACACTTCCTGGCCTTCGGCCAGGTACGCACCTTCGGTGTTCTCACGAACGGTGATCAGGTCGACGTTGTCGAAACGCGACTTGGTGTTCGGGAAGGTGTGGGCCGGACGCACGTTGGCGTACAGGTCGAAGTGGCGGCGCAGGCTGACGTTGATCGAGGTGAAGCCACCACCGACCGGGGTGGTCAGCGGGCTCTTCAGCGCGACCTTGTTGCGCGCGATCGATTCCAGGGTC
Organism: Stenotrophomonas sp. YJH_SMC_8; assembly: GCF_059371315.1. NCBI lineage: Bacteria > Pseudomonadati > Pseudomonadota > Gammaproteobacteria > Lysobacterales > Lysobacteraceae > Stenotrophomonas > Stenotrophomonas sp. YJH_SMC_8. The sequence continues at coordinate 43,386 of NZ_JCAFUL010000015.1, forward strand.
ACCGCCGGCATCAGGTCGCCGTGCTTTTCCAGGGCCACCAGGCCGGCGTCGGCGTCTTCGTACTCCAGGCCAGCGTTCAGCTGGTCGAGCACGAACAGGGTGGCGTCCATGATTTCCGGGCCAATGCCGTCGCCGCGGATGACCGTAATTTTCTGCGTCATTGATCGATGTTCCGAACAGGGGGAAAAACGCCGTCCGGACGTGCCCGGAAACGCCGGCGCAAAGGAAGTTTCACCGGCAATTATGCCTTAGCCGGGCCCGGCTACCCAAGTAGACCATGGTCCGGTAGCGCCGGGCCGTGCCCGGCGGGCGGGACATCTGCTATTCGCCGGGCATGGCCCGGCGCTACCTGGAGCCGATCAGGGCTCCTGGGCTGTCGGATCGCGGGAAAGGGCCCGGCGCGCGGCCGTGATCCGGTAGCGCCGGGCCATGCCCGGCGGCTTTTCGTTCAGGTCTCCGCCGGGCATGGCCCGGCGCTACCTCAGTGCTCGTGGGCTGCCGGGGCGGCCGCGCCGCCTTCGAGCTGGTCGAGGAAGTCCACGGCGCGGCGCAGGTGCGGGATCACGATCGAGCCGCCAACCACCAGGCCGACCGAGAAGGTCTCGAAGAACTCCTCGCGGGTCACCCCGGCGTCCTTGCACTGGGCCACGTGGTAGCTGATGCAGTCGTCGCAGCGAAGCACCATCGAGGCCACCAGGCCCAGCAGCTCCTTGGTCTTCACGTCCAGCGCGCCGGCCTGGTAGGTCTGCGTGTCCAGCGCGAAGAAGCGCCGCACCACCTGGTTCGGTTCGCCCAGGATGCGCTCGTTCATGCGCTTGCGGAAGTCGGTGAACTCGGCGATGCGGTCCTTGCTGCCGTCGTCGCCCGCGCTCATGCCTGGCCCTGCCCGGCCAGCAGCGGCTCGAGCTTGCCTTCACGGTGCAGGGCCATCATGTCGTCGTAGCCGCCGACATGGACATCACCCACGAAGATCTGCGGCACGCTGGTGCGGCGGGTCAGCGCCATCATCTTCTCGCGCTCGACCGGGTCCAGGTCGATGCGGACCTCGGTCCACTGCTGGCCCTTGCTCTTGAGGAAGTTCTTGGCGGCCACGCAGTACGGGCAGACGGCGGTGGAATAGATGGTGATGGCGGGGGCACCGCCGGCGGTCTGGGCTGTCACGGGAAACTCCACGATGGATCGACGGTCTACATATGGTACCGGTGCGCTGGAATTTCCACGCCACCGCCGCAACACTGTGGATTAACGAATGGTTGCCCCCTGCCCTGCCACGCTTGGCGCGCCCTGCCCGAGGACCTTCTGCTTGCGAGCCCTGCTGCTGACTACCGCCGTCACCCTGGCCCTGGCCATGCCGCTGGCCCAGGCCCAGGAGAAGCTGCCCGACATCGGCTCCTCGGCCGGCGAGCTGCTGACCCCGGCGCGCCAGGCCGAGTACGGCGCGATGATGCTGCGCGAGCTGCGCAACTACGGCTACCTGCTGGACGACCCGCTGGTGAACGACTGGCTGCAGACCATGGGCACCCGGCTTGGCTCCAACAGCGACCAGCCGCGCCAGCCCTACACCTTCTTCGTGATGAAGGACCGCCAGATCAACGCCTTCGCCACGCTGGGCGGCTACATCGGGGTCAATGCCGGCCTGGTGCTGACCGCCGAACGCGAGGATGAGGTGGCTGCGGTGCTGTCCCACGAAATCGCCCACGTCACCCAGCAGCACGTGCTGCGCGGGGTCGAGCGCGCCCAGCGCGACCAGATTCCGATCCTGCTCGGCATGCTGGCTGCGGTGGTGGCTGCCCAGGCCAGCAACAGCACCTCCTCGGGCAACGCGACCATGGCCGCGATCAGCTCGGGCATGGGCCTGATGCAGCAGCGGCAGATCAACTACACCCGCTCCAACGAATCGGAGGCCGACCGCCTCGGCATCCGCACCCTGTCGCGCAGCGGCTATGACGTGGACGCGATGGCCGGCTTCTTCGAGCGCATGTCGGCGGCGATGCGTGGCAACGAGGGCGGCTACAGCGTGCCCGAGTTCCTGCGCACCCACCCGGTCAACATCACCCGCATCAGCGAGGCCAAGGCCCGCGCCGAGCAGATGAAGAAGGACACGGTGCTGCTGACCACCAGCACCCCCAGCGGCGAGCGCAAGGAACGGGTGAATCCGGCCGACCCGGGCTTGGCCGAGCCGCTGCTGCGGGGAAACAACCCCTTGCTGCCCAGCAGCGTGCTGCGCATTCCGGTCGGCCAGCTGGCCCGTGGCGCCAGCGGCGACTTCGAGTGGGCACGCGAGCGCCTGCGGGTGCTCAGCGCCGATTCCACCGCCGAGCTGGAGCGCGAATACGCGGACATGGCCAAGCGGCAGAAGGACGGCCTCAACGACGCCCAGCGCTATGGCCAGGCGCTGGCGGTCATGCGCGGCGGCCGCAGCGGTGCCACGCAGGCCCGGCAGACCCTGGCCAGCCTGCTGCAGACCCGCCCGGACAACCTGTGGCTGGCACTGGGCCTGGGCGAGGCCGAATCGCGTGCCGGGCTGGGCGCGCAGGCCAACACCCGTTTCGAGCAGCTGCTGCGCGAGCACCCCAACAGCCGGCCCGTGGCCCTGACCTACGCCGAGATCCTGAACGAACAGGGCACCCGCGAGGCCGGCCAGCGTGCACAGGCCATGCTGCGGCCCCTGCTGTCGCAAAGTGGTAACGATCCGGTCTTCCAGCAGCGATACGCCCGTGCCAGCGAGCTGGCCGGTGACAGCGTGCGCGCCAGCGAGGCCTATGCCGAGGCCGCCTTCCTCAGCGGCCGCCCGGAGCAGTCGCTGATGCAGCTGCAGGCGCTCAAGCGCAACCCGGCGCTGGACTACGTGGGCCGGGCACGGGTGGATGCGCGCATCGAGGCGATCACCCCCACCGTGCTGGAGCTGCGCCGCCAGGGCGTGCAGGACCCGGACCTTGACCGCCGCTGAGTGCTGCATGACCGGTCGATGGCAATCCCGACCGGTTCCGGCCAGGTAGTCACAAACATGTCATCAAACCGTAGTCTACTGGCACCACTCCAGTAACCGAGCCCTACGGTGTCCTCGTGCAGAAACGCATCCTGATCGTCGACGACGAGCCCGCGATCCGTGAAATGGTCGCCTTCGCCCTCCGCAAGGGCGATTACGAACCGGTCCACGCCGGCGATGCCCGTGAGGCCCAGACCGCGATCGCCGACCGCGTTCCCGACCTGATCCTGCTGGACTGGATGCTGCCCGGCACCAGCGGCCTGGATCTGGCCCGCCGCTGGCGCAAGGAGACGCTGACCCGCGAAGTGCCGATCATCATGCTGACCGCCCGCGGTGAAGAGAACGACCGCGTCGGTGGCCTGGAAGCCGGTGTCGACGACTACGTGGTCAAGCCGTTCTCGGCGCGCGAACTGCTGGCCCGCATCCGTGCGGTCATGCGCCGCGCCCGCGAGGACGACGAAGACGGCAGCGTGGCGGTCGGACCGATCCGCATCGACGGTGCCGCCCATCGCGTGTTCGCCAACGACCAGCCGGTGCCGATCGGCCCGACCGAATACCGCCTGCTGCACTTCTTCATGACCCACCCCGAGCGCGTCTACACCCGCGCCCAGCTGCTGGACCATGTGTGGGGCGGCAGCGTGTACGTGGAGGAGCGCACCATCGACGTGCACATCCGCCGCCTGCGCAAGACGCTGGAACCGTTCAACGCCGAGAACATGGTGCAGACCGTGCGCGGCGCCGGCTACCGCTTCTCCACCGCCACCTGAGTCTCGTCGTGCCGGCGCCGCGCACCCGCGGGTGCCGGCACCGGCAACTCTGCTATAACCCTCGGTTCACCCCAGTGAACCGCCGCACCTCAACGACGAGATCGCAATGCCCCGCCACATCCGCTCTGCCTGGTTGAAGACCCTGGCCACCGTTGCCGCGGTACTGCTGTTCTCCGGACTGGTGGGGTGGTTCACGGGTCACCTGTGGTTGTGCATCGCACTGGGCGCGCTGGCCACCCTGGCCTGGCATTACTGGCGGCTGCGCAGCGTGCTGCGCCGGCTGACCGCGCGCCAGCGCTGGGACACCGCCGAGGAAGGCACCGGCGTCTGGAACGAGCTGGACCGCCTGCTGTACCGCAACCAGGTGGAAATGCGCGTTCGCAAGCGCCGCCTGCTCGACATGCTGCGCAGCTACCGCGCCGCCGCCGCCGCGCTGCCCGACGCCGTGGTGGTGCTGGACCGCAACAGCCAGCGCGTGCAGTGGTTCAACGAAGCCGCCACCGCCCTGCTCGGCCTGCATCATCCGGGCGACCTCGGCGAGGCGCTGGTCGAGCGCCTGCAGCCGATGCCGCTTGCCCACTGGCTGGCCGGCGGCCGCAATGCCGAGCCGATCCTGGACGTGCCCTCGCCGGTCGATCCTGCGATCCGCCTGAACCTGCGCCTGATTCCCTATTCGTCGGACTACTGGCTGCTGATCGCCCGCGACGTCAGCAAGCTGCTGCGCCTGGAACAGGTACGCCGCGACTTCGTCGCCAACGTTTCACACGAACTGCGCACGCCCCTCACCGTGGTCCACGGCTACCTGGACATGATGGACCCGGAGGATTTCCCGGGAACCGGACCGATGCTGGAAGAAATGCGCAAGCAGAGCCAGCGCATGGCCCAGCTGGTGGAAGACCTGCTGACCCTGTCGCGCCTGGAATCGCAGGAACACAGCGAGGAAGAGACGGTGGCGATGCAGCCGATGCTGGCCACGCTGCGCCGCGAGGCCGAGGCGCACAGCCAGGGCCGCCACCAGATCAGCATCGATGATCTGGCCGGCGTCGACCTGCAGGGCTCCACCAAGGAACTGCACAGCGCCTTCTCCAACCTGGTGACCAACGCGGTGCGCTATACCCCGGCCGGTGGCCGCATCGCGGTGGAATTCCGCCGCGAAGGCGACGGCGCGGTGCTGGCGGTGCGCGATTCCGGTTACGGCATCCCGGCCACCCACCTGCCGCGCCTGACCGAACGTTTCTACCGTGTCTCCAGCAGCCGTTCCCGCGAAAGCGGCGGCACCGGCCTGGGCCTGTCCATCGTCAAGCACATCCTCGGCCTGCACCACGCGCGGCTGGAGATTGAAAGCGAGGTCGGCAAGGGCTCGGTGTTCTCCTGCCATTTCGATGCCGACCACGTGCGCCCGCGCGAGTCCGCCCCCCTGACTTCCATCGAAGAATGACGCCATGAGCAGCCTCGGATCCCTCCCCCTCCCCGTGAGCCCGGACAACGATCCGTTGCGCGACCCGGCGCTCTACATCAACCGCGAACTGTCGCAGCTGGATTTCAACTTCCGCGTGCTGGCCCAGGCGATGGATCCGCAGGTACCGCTGCTGGAGCGCCTGCGCTTCATGTGCATCTCCTGCACCAACCTGGACGAGTTCTTCGAGATCCGCGCCGCCGCCGTCCGCCACGCGCAGGAGTTCGGCCTGCCGCCGGCACCGGACGGGATGAGCCCGCAGGCCATCCTCAACGCGATCCACGACCGTGCCGCCGAACTGGTGGACCAGCAGTACCGCTGCTGGAACGAGACGCTGCGCCCGGCACTGATGGAGGCCGGAATCGGCGTACTCGGCCGGCATTCGTGGACCCACCGCCAGAAGCGCTGGCTGCGCGCGTACTTCCGCAACGAGATCATGCCGGTGCTGTCGCCGCTGGGCCTGGACCCGGTGCATCCGTTCCCGAAGATCCTCAACAAGTCGCTGAACATCGTGGTGGTGCTGAAGGGCACCGACGCGTTCGGCCGCGCCGGCCACCTGGCCATCGTGCGTGCGCCGCGCTCGCTGCCGCGCATCATCCAGCTGCCGGAGAAGCTCGGCGGATCGCAGAACTTCGTGTTCCTGTCGTCGGTGCTGTCCACCTTCGTCGATGAGCTGTTCCCGGGCATGGAAGTCCAGGGTGCCTACCAGTTCCGCGTTACCCGCAATTCCGAGCTGGTGGTGGACGAGGAGGAAGTGGAGAACCTGGCGCTGGCACTGCGCGACGAACTGGTCGATCGCGGCTACCGGCCGGCGGTGCGGCTGGAAATCGCGCAGGACATGCCGCGCGAGATCGTGCGCACCCTGCTGCAGAACTTCGGCCTGACCGAGAACGCGGTGTACCGCATCGACGGCCCGGTCAACCTCAACCGCATCATCCAGCTGTACGACCTGATCGCACAGCCGGACCTGAAGTACCCGCCGATGACCCCGCGCACACTGCGCGACAGCGACGGCATCTTCGAGACAGCCTCGCGCCAGGACCTGCTGCTGCACCACCCGTTCGATGCCTTCACCGCGGTGCTGGACCTGATCCGGCAGGCGGCGATCGATCCCAACGTACTGGCGATCAAGCAGACCCTGTACCGCACCGGCAAGGATTCGCTGATCGTCGACGCGCTGATCCAGGCCGCACGCAACGGCAAGGACGTGACCGTGGTGGTCGAGCTGCGCGCGCGCTTCGACGAAGAGGCCAACCTGGGCCTGGCCGATCGCCTGCAGGAAGCCGGCGTGCAGGTGGTGTACGGCGTGGTCGGCTACAAGACCCACGCCAAGATGCTGCTGATCGTGCGCCGCGAGGGCCGCAAGCTGCGCCGCTACGTGCACCTGGGCACTGGCAACTACCACAGCGGCACCGCACGCGCGTATACCGACATCAGCCTGATCACCGCCGATGCGGACATCGGCAACGACGTGCACCTGCTGTTCCAGCAGCTGTCCGGGCTGGCGTCGAAGATGAAGCTCAAGCGCCTGCTGCAGTCGCCCTTCACCCTGCACACCGGCATCCTCGGCCGCATTGAGCGCGAAACGCGCATCGCCGCCGCCGGCCGCCCGGCGCGGATCATCGCCAAGATGAACGCCCTGAACGAACCGCAGGTGGTGCGCGCGCTGTACGCCGCTTCGCAGGCGGGCGTGCAGATCGACCTGATCATCCGCGGCGCCTGCACCCTGCGCCCGGGCGTGCCGGGTGTGTCGGACAACATCCGCGTGCGCTCGATCGTCGGCCGCTTCCTGGAGCACAGCCGCGTCTACTGGTTCGGCAACGACGGCGCGCCGGAGATGTACTGCGCCAGTGCCGACTGGCTGGAACGCAACCTGCTGCGGCGGGTCGAGACCTGCTTCCCGATCCTGGACCCGGAGCTGGCCAAGCGGGTCTACCGCGAAGTCCTGCAGAACTACCTCGACGACAACCTCAACGCCTGGGAACTGGATGCCGACGGCATCTACCACAAGCGTGCACCAGCCCACGACGAAGCCCCGCATTCTGCGCAGATGGCATTGATGCAGGGACTCTGACCCGGTGGGTGCCGACCTTGGTCGGCACATCTGGAATCATCCACGCATGGCGTGGACCTACCGTGTCGACCAAGGTCGACACCCACCGACAGCAGCGACGCCGTCCCGACAGATCGCAGAGAACTGTCGAAGGCGGGATGGGTCCGGTGGCAGTGGTGTGAGCGCGATGGGCCCGAGGCATGCCTCGGGCGGGTTGGGCAGGACGCCCAACCCCGGTCTTGCCGTGTGCGCAGGACAGCGCACACGAGCAAGCGCGACCAAGCCCCCATGGACGGGTTCACGGCGTCCCCTGCCATCGGACCCACCCCGCCATCCCACGGATAGCCTGCTGTTGCTGTTGCCGTTGATTCGGCAGGTGCAGGGCGCAGCCCTGCCGCACTCCCCTCTTCCAAAATGTGAAGGCCACGCGGTGACGAGCACACCGCCCCTTCGGCTAACATTCGCCCATGCCGCATACCACCACGACTCCGCCCGCATTGCAGGATGGCGACCTGCTGGCCGCCATCGACCTTGGCTCCAACAGTTTCCACATGGTCATCGCGCGCTACACGCTCGGCCAGCTGCGGGTGATCGACCGCCTGCGCGAGACGGTGCGCATGGCCGACGGCCTGGATGGCAAAGGTGGCCTCTCTGCCGCTGCACGGCAGCGCGCGCTGGAATGCCTGGCCCGTTTCGGCCAGCGCATCCGCAATGTGCCGCCGCACCGGGTACGCGCATTGGCCACCAACACCGTACGCCAGCTGCGCTCGCCGCAGTCGTTCCTGGTCCCGGCCGAAACCGCGCTGGGGCATGCCATTGAAGTGGTCAGCGGCCGCGAAGAAGCGCGCCTGATCTACCTTGGCGTGGCCCACGCGCAACCGCCCAAGCCCGGGCAGCGCCGACTGGTCATCGACATTGGCGGTGGCTCCACCGAATTCATCATCGGCATGGGCATGCAGACCCTGGAGCGCGAGAGCCTGCAGGCCGGCTGCATCGCCAGCACCCGCCGCTTCTTCCCGGGTGGCAAGCTGAGCAAGAAGCGCTGGAAGGATGCGCTGGCCGAGATCGGCCGCGAGTTCCAGCCCTTTGCCAGCAAGTACCGCGCACTGGGCTGGCAGGAAGCGCTCGGCTCCTCGGGTACGCACAAGGCGATCAGCGAGATCTGCGCGACGATGAAGCTGAGCAAGGGCGCGATCACCGCCGAGGCCCTGCCCCAGCTGCGCGACGAACTGCTGAAGGCCAAGAAGATCGACGACATCCAGTTGCCGGGCCTGTCCAGTGACCGCCGCCCGATCATCGCCGGCGGCATCCTGGTGCTGGAAGCGGCCTTCCAGGCGCTGGGCCTGCAGAAACTGCTGGTCAGCAAGGCGGCGATGCGCGAAGGCATCCTGTATGACATCGTCGGCCGCGCCGGTGAGAACGACCTGCGTGACGAATCGGTGGCCGCGCTCAGCCAGCGCTACGGCATCGACACGGTACAGGCCGACCGCGTGCAGGACACCGCACTGTCGCTGCTGGAGCAGGTGCAGGAGCGCTGGAAGCTCGATGCCGACGACGCACGCATGCTCGGCTGGGCCGCGCGCCTGCACGAACTGGGCTTGATGATTGCCCACAGCGGCTACCACGTGCATGGCAGCTACGTGCTGGAGCACTCGGACATCGCCGGCTTCTCGCGGCAGGAGCAGCAGATGCTGGCCGCACTGGTACGCAGCCATCGCCGCAGCGTGACCAAGACCGCCTTCGACGCCCTGCCCGAGCGCCTGCTGCTGACTGCACGCCGGTTGGCCGCCCTGCTGCGCCTGGCGGTACTGCTCAACCGTGCCCACGAGGATGATCCGCTGCCGGCATTGGAGCTGACCGCCGACGACAACCGCCTGTCGCTGATCGTGCCGCAGGCCTTCATCGATGCCCGCCCGCTGCTCCGCGCCGACCTGATCGGCGAGACCGACGGCCTCGCTGGCCTGGGCATCCAGTTCCGGCCGTTCGTGGCCTGATCGCTACTGCCAGGGCGGCGCGTCACAACGCGTCGCCTTAGGCCTCCTCTGCGCGTTTTTCGCGCAATTCCTGCTGCATCGCAGCAGTTGAAGCCGGACGCTGCCTATGCCGAAATGGCATAAGCATCTGCTTTTGTTCATTTTTCGTGAAATGACGTGAAGCGCAGTGACAACTTTCGACACGCTCTCTTTACAGGACGTTAACCAACGAGACTACTATCGGTCGTCGGTCTGATTAACGACCGGCTTCATCGACGTCCGGAGTGACGTCTCGCGCACGACCTGAGAGAGAGATCGTTAATGACTTCACGTACCACCGCGCTGGGCCAGGCCATCCGTTACGCCCTGGCGACCACCGCTACGCTGGCTGCCCTGCCGGCCTTCGCCCAGAGCAGCAGCACTGCACCGACCACCCTGGACCGCATCGAGATCACCGGTTCGCGCATCCGCCAGGTTGACGTTGAAACCGCCCAGCCGGTGCTGGCCCTGTCCCGCCTGGACATCGAACGCCAAGGTTTCAGCTCGGTGTCGGACATCCTGCAGAACGTCACCGCGATGGGCAGCCCGACCATCAGCCGTGCCAACGTGCTGTCGGCCGGTGAAGATGCCGGTGGTACCTACGTCAACATGCGCAACCTCGGCACCCAGCGCACGCTGGTGCTGGTCAACGGCAAGCGCCTGGGCATCAGCACCAGCGGCTACCAGGACGTGTCGACCCTGCCGGTGTCGGCGGTGGAACGCATCGAAGTGCTGAAGGACGGCGCCTCGGCCATTTACGGCTCCGACGCGATGGCCGGCGTGATCAACATCATCACCCGCACCAACGTCAGCGGCATCACCGCCAACGTCTACCACGGCCAGTACAGCGAAGGCGACGGCGCGCGTGACCGCTTCGACGTGGTTGCCGGCTGGTCCAACGACCGCTTCTCGGCCACGTTCGCTGCCGAGCACTCCGAAGAAAAGGCCGTGTGGGCGCGCGACCGCGGCTTCAGCCGCTACAGCAACACCGACCGCCACCCGACCGATGGCTGGACCACCAACAGCCAGTGGGGCCAGTTCTATGGCGTGAAGGGCGGCCCGGGCTGCACCAAGGCCGCCGGTTGCGACTACGCGCTCAACCGCGGCAGCGACCCGACCAACCCGGCCAACTACCACTTCACCGACCCGACCGCGTTCACCGGCGACGTCAGCAACACCAACGATCAGATGCACCTGAGCTATCCGATCAAGCGTGATTCGCTGTACTTCTCGGGCCAGGCCAACATCACCGACACCGTGCGCTTCAAGGCCGAGCTGGGCTACAACAAGCGCAGCTCGACCCGCGTCACCGCCGGCTATCCGTTCGATGTCGACGTCGCCAAGATCAACCCGATGTCGATCGACAGCTACTTCAATCCGTTCGGCAACCAGCATGGCTACGCCACGCCGACGGCAGTGAAGTGGAACCGTCGCCTGTGGGAACTGCCGCGCACCAGCACCAGCGAACTGAAGACCTACCGCGCCGTGGCAGCGTTCGACGGCTCGTTCGAGATTGGCGAGCGCTACTTCGACTGGGAAGTGGGCTACCAGTACAACAAGAACGAGCTGCGCCAGCACACCACCGGCAACCTGCACAAGGGCCGCGTACAGGCCGCCACCGGTCCGTCGTACTACAACGCCACCACCGGCAAGGTGGAGTGCGGCACCCCGGGCGCGCCGATCGCCGGCTGCCTGCCGTGGAACCCGCTGGTTCCCTACGGCGTGGAAAGCCCGTATGGCATGACCAACAACCAGGCCCTGCAGGACTGGCTGTTCCCGGCCGAGAACGCCACCGGCCGCACCACCTCCAAGAACGCCTTCGCCACCATCAGCGGCAGCCTGTTCACCCTGCCTGCCGGTGACCTGGGCTTTGCCTTCGGCGTGGAAAACCGCGAGGAAACCGGCAAGTTCGTGCCGGATGCACTGGCCCAGACCGGTGCCACCACCAACCTGGCCGCTGGCCCGACCGGTGGCTCGTACAAGGTGAAGGAAGCCTACCTGGAGTTGAACGTGCCGGTGCTGGCCGACCTGCCGGGTGCCCGTGAGCTGAGCCTCAACGCCGCGACCCGCTTCTCGGACTACAACACCTTCGGCAACACCCTCAACAGCAAGTTCGGCTTCAAGTGGAAGCCGATCGACCAGCTGCTGGTGCGTGGTACCTGGGCGCAGGGCTTCCGTGCCCCGACCATCTCCGACCTGTACGGTGGTGGTTCGGAAACCTTCGCCAACTTCTCTGACCCGTGCGACAGCAAGTACGGTTCGGCCAAGAGCAGCGCCGAAGTCCGCGCACGCTGCGCGAAGGACATCGCCGATGTCGCCAACTTCCGCCAGCTGGACAGCAGCAACAAGCCGACCGAAGGCTCGGTTGCCGCTACGCCGACCCCGTTCATCGGTGGTTCGAACCCAAACCTGAAGCCGGAAACCTCGACCAGCCGCACCCTGGGCGTGGTCTGGAGCCCGACCTTCGTCAGCAACCTCAACGTCTCGCTGGACTGGTGGAAGATCCGCATCGACGACACCATCGTCGATGACAGCCCGAACCAGATCCTGATCGACTGCTACGAGCAGGGCCTGGCCGATCGTTGCGCGCGCTTCACCCGCAATCCGTCCAACGGCATCGTCACCGGCCTGAGGTTCGGCGGCCGCAACGCCGGCTTCGCCGAAGTCGAAGGCTACGACATGGACCTGTCGTACCGCCTGGAAACCGACTACGGCAAGCTGAGCACCTCCTGGTCGACCACCTACGTGGCCAAGGACATCTCCCGCTCGTCCAACGACAGCTCGATCGTGCCGACCGTCAGCAACGGCATCGTCACCAACTCGGGCATCGGCTTCCGCGTGCGTTCGAACCTGACCGTCGGTTGGGACCTGGAGAACTTCGGCGTGAGCTGGACCGCGCGCTACTACTCCAGCGTCAAGGAACAGTGCGTCAACCCGACCAAGTACGCCGACGAGTGCTCCGATCCGGGCGTGATCGCGCCGTGGTACAAGGGTGCGCGCAACTACAACGAGCGTGGCGCAGTGACCTTCCACGACGTGCAGTTCCGCTACAACCTGCCGTGGGATGCCACCGTTTCGGTCGGTGCCAACAACGTGTTCGACAAGCAGGGCCCGGTCATGTACACCAAGCCGCGCTCGGTCTTCTCGTACTACGGCGGTTACGACATCGGTCGTTTCATCTACATGAAGTACACCCAGCGCTTCTGATCCATCCGCGCTGTTGAAGCACCACGACCACGGCCCTTCGGGGCCGTGGTTTTTTTCTGTTTCCGCGCAGGTTGTCGCTGCCTGCAATTGCCATGACGCTTTCGGTCCAGAGTCGAGGCGAGGGTGTTTCGTCCATCGCTCCCACGTCGATCAGATCAATCGATTGATTCACTTCCGGTTTGTGCGGAAGCGTCATGCCGTGCCATGGCGATTTCGTCCTTTCCCCATACCTCTCCCTCTCCTCCTTCACTAGGTTCGAACAACCACCGCCTGCGGTGGCGTTGGCGCAGCCCGCTTGGCCGCGCACCGAAGACTTCGAAGACTGAGAGAGAGAGACCCATGACCATCCGTATTCCCGCACTGGGGCTGGCGATCCGTCGTGCGCTTGCAATCACGGCGACCACAACCCTGGCCGTTCCAGCACTCGCGCAGCAGGCACCGGAAGCCACCACGCTGGACCGCATCGAAATCACCGGCTCACGCATCCGCCAGGTCGACCTGGAAACCGCACAGCCGGTGCTGACCGTCAGCCGCGCCGACATCGAGCGACAGGGCTTCAACTCCGTTGCCGACATCCTGCAGAACCTGACTGCCACCGGCAGCCCCGCGTTGAGCCGCGCCAGCCCGCTCAGCGCTGGCGAGACCGCCGGTGGCAGCTACGTGAACATGCGTGGCCTCGGTGCGCAGCGCACCCTGGTGCTGGTCAACGGCAAGCGTCTGGGCATGACCACTTCCGGGTACCAGGACATCTCCAGCATTCCCGCCGCTGCGGTGGAACGAATGGAAGTGCTCAAGGACGGTGCCTCGGCCATCTACGGGTCCGACGCGATGGCCGGCGTGGTGAACATCATCACCCGGCGCAACGTTCAGGGTGTAACCGCCAACGTCTATCACGGCCAGTACAGTGAAGGCGACGGTGCCCGTACCCAGTACGACGTGGTTGCCGGCTGGTCCAATGACCGTGCTTCCATCAGCATTGCTGCCGAGCATGTCGAAGAAAAGGGCGTCTGGGCCAAGGACCGCGGCTTCAGCGCCTATACCTATACCGACGGCCACGCGGATGACGGCTGGACCACCGTCGGCCAGTGGGGCCGCATCACCGGCTTCAAGGGCCCCGGCTGCAGCAACACCCGGGGCTGCAGCTATTCGCTCGACCGTGGCAGCCAGCCGGGTGGACCGGACAGCTTCCACCTCAGTGACAACACACCGTTCACCGGTGATGTCAGCAACAGCAACGAGCAGATGCATCTGCAGACTCCGATCAAGCGCGATTCGATCTTCGTCGATGCGCGCGTGGATCTGAACGACCAGGTCCGTTTCAACACCCAGCTGGCCTACAACCGGCGCACCACCACGCGCCAGATTGCCGGCTATCCCTTCCAGTCCGGCGCAGCCGGCATCACCCCGATGTCGGCCGACAGCTGGTTCAATCCGTTCGGCAGCCATCACGGCTACGACACGCCCAGCGATGTGCACTGGAACCGTCGTACCTGGGAGATTCCTCGCGTCAGCACCAGCGATCTGACCACCTGGCAGGCCGTCGCGGCATTCGAGGGCAACTTCGAATTCGGCGGTCGCGACTTCGACTGGGAAGCGGGCTACCAGTACAACCGCAGTGAGCTGACCCAGCGTGCCACCGGCAACCTGCACAAGCAGCGCGTGGCCGATGCCACCGGTCCTTCGTTCTACAACCCGGCAACCGGCAAGGTCGAGTGCGGAACGCCGGATGCGCCGATCGCAGGCTGCAAACCCTGGAACCCGCTGGTTCCGTATGGCCAGGATGATCCCTATGGCCTGACCGGCAACACGGAGCTTCAGGACTGGCTGTTCCCGGAAGAACTCACCCGCGGCCGCACCACCACACGCAACCTTTTCGCCAACCTCAGCGGCAGCCTTGCCAGCCTGCCCGCCGGTGAACTGGGCTTCGCCGTGGGTGCCGAGAGCCGCCGCGAGGACGGCCGCTTCATCCCTGATGCGCTGGCGCAGACCGGTGCCACCACCAACCTGGCTGCCGGCCCCACCGGTGGCGGCTACCGCGTCGACGAGGCCTACCTGGAACTGAGCGTGCCGGTGCTGCGCGACCTCGCCGGCGCCCGCGAACTCACCCTCAGCGCGGCGACGCGGTACTCGGACTACTCCACCTTCGGCGGAACCCTCAACAGCAAGTTCGGCTTCACCTGGAAGCCGATCGATCAGCTGCTGGTCCGCGGCACCTGGGCACAGGGCTTCCGTGCGCCGACCATCGCCAACCTGTACGGCGGCGGCTCCGAGACGTTCACCACCGGTTTCCGCGATCCCTGCGATACGGTCCATGGCGCAGCCGCAAGCAGTGCCGATGTCCGCGCACGCTGCGCCGCCGATATTGCCAATGCCGACACCTACCGCCAGCTCGGCCAGGGCAATGAACCCATCACCGGCAGCAGTGGGCAGACGCCCCTGCCCTTCACCAACGGCTCCAATCCCGACCTGCAGCCGGAAACCTCGACCAGCCGCACCCTGGGCCTGGTCTGGAGCCCGACGTTCGCCGAAGGACTTCACATCGCGCTGGACTGGTGGAAGATCCGCATCGACAACACCATCGTTTCCGACCATCCCAATGACATCCTCCGCGACTGCTACGAGCTGGGCATTGCGGAGCGCTGCAGCAGCTTCACCCGCGACCCGGAACTGGGCATCGTCAACAAGCTCAACTTCGGCAACCGCAACAGCGGCTTCCGCCAGGCAGAAGGCTATGACCTGGAGATCGGCCACAAGATCGAAACCCGCTGGGGCAGGTTGAGCGCCGACTGGAAGACCACCTATGTGGTCAACGCCGAAGAGAAGACCACCAACGAAGCCGGCGTACCGGCCATCCCCAGCAATGGCATCGCCACCAACGGCGGCATCGGCTTCCGCGTGCGCTCCAACGCGTCGCTGGGCTGGGAGCATGGCAATCTCGGCCTGACCTGGGGCCTACGTTACTTCTCCGCGGTCAAGGAACGCTGCCTGGGTGCGGAGGACTATCCGAACGAGTGTTCCCACCCCGACCAACGTGCGCCGTGGTTCAGCGGTACGCGCGACTACAACCGTCGTGGATCGGTCACCTTCCATGACGTGCAGGCACGCTACAGCCTGCCGTGGGACGCCACCGTTTCGATCGGCGCCAACAACGTGTTCGGCCGCCAGGGCCCGGCCATGTACAGCCAGCCGAGTTCCAACTTCTCCTACTACGGTGGCTTCGACATCGGCCGTTTCATCTACATGAAATACCAGCAGCGCTTCTGATCCAAGCACCATGCGCGGTGCCCACCACGGCCCTTCGGGGCCGTGGTGGCGTGGGCTCCCGGCCGCGTCATCTGCCGGTCGCAAAGCGGTCACATCGGCTACATCGCCAGGCCCGAGCATGCCGGAAACCCGGAGGCCCGCCATGCGCTATGCCATCGTCACCGAGACCTATCCGCCGGAAGTGAACGGCGTTGCCCTCACCGTACAGGGGCTGGAGCAGGGACTGCGCAACGCCGGCCATGAGATCGACCTGATCCGGCCCCGCCAGGCCAACGAAGCGTTGGACTCCGCCCCGGGCACCCTGCTGGTTCCCGGCGCCGCCCTGCCGCGTTACCCCGGCCTGCGCTTCGGCATGCCGGCACCGATCCGGCTCGGCCGTCATTGGCAGCAGCAACGCCCGGATGCCGTCTATGTCGCCACCGAAGGCCCGCTGGGCTGGTCGGCGGTGCGCACCGCACGGCGCCTCGGCATCCCGGTGGCCAGTGGCTTCCACACCCGCTTCGACGAGTACCTGCCCGACTACGGCGTGGCCTGGCTGCAGGCCGCCGCGATGCGCTGGATGCGCCGCTTCCACAACCAGGCCGATGCAACCCTGGTACCCACCCGCGAACTGCAGCAGTTCCTCGGCGAACAGGGCTTCGAGCGCGTGCGCCTGCTGGCGCGCGCGGTCGACAGCCAGCAGTTCGATCCGAACCGTCGTGACCCTGCCCTGCGCGAAGAGTGGGGTGTGGACGGCAACGGCCTGGTGGCGATCTACGTCGGCCGCATCGCCGCGGAGAAAAACCTCGGGCTGGCGGTGAAGGCCTTCCGCCGGCTGCAGCAGATCCGTCCCAAGGCGCGCTTTGTGTGGGTGGGCGATGGCCCGGCCCGCGAAAAGCTGGCGCATGAAAATCCCGACTTCATCTTCTGCGGCATCCAGCGCGGCGAAGCCCTTGCACGTCATTTCGCCAGCGGCGATCTGTTCCTGTTCCCCAGCCGCAGCGAGACCTTCGGCAACGTGACCCTTGAAAGCATGGCCAGCGGCGTAGCAACGGTGGCCTTCGATTACGGCGCTGCGCGCGAGTACCTGCGCAATGGCGAGAATGGCGCCGCAGTGGACAACGATGAGCAGTTCATCGAAGCGGCCGTGCAACTGGCCGCGGATGACGCGCAGCGCCACGTGCTGGGCAGCAACGCCGCACGCGCCATGAAGCGCCTGCATCCGCAGCAGGTGGTGGCGGAATTCGACGCCCTGCTGGCCGAACTGGCCCAGTCGCGGAGGACCGGCCATGCGCACAACGCGGCTTGAACTGCTGGCCGACCGCGAAGCACGCCTGTGCCGGCGGGCCAACCACTACTGCCGCCGCCGCCGCGTGCGCCGCCTGTTCGCGGTCATCAGCCGGCTCGGCGATGGCGTGTTCTGGTATGTGCTGATGGGTGCCCTGGTGCTGCTTGATGGCTTCGACGGCCTGCGCGCGTCCGTGCACATGGCCGCCACCGGCCTGGCCGCGCTGCTGCTGTACAAGGGCCTCAAGCGTTGGACCCGGCGCCCGCGCCCGTATGCCGCCGACCTGCGCATCCGCGCCTGGGTGGCACCGCTGGACGAGTTCAGCTTCCCCTCCGGGCATACCCTGCACGCGGTGTCGTTCACCATCGTGGCGCTGGCCTACTACCCGTGGCTGGCACCACTGCTGGTGCCGTTCACCGTCGGCGTGGCGCTGTCGCGGGTGGTACTCGGCCTGCACTACCCGTCCGACGTGCTTGCCGCCACCGGCATCGCCATCGGGCTGGCGTCGGCCAGCCTGGCCTGGTTGCCGTTGCCGGTGTAGCCCCCGGGGTCAGATCCGTTCGGTAGCGCCGGGCCATGCCCGGCGATGGATGCCCTAGAATGCCCGCATGACCACGTTGTTCATTTCCGACCTGCACCTGGACCCCAGCCGTCCGGAGATCACCGACCTGTTCCTGCGCTTCCTGCGCGAGCAGGCGCCCGGCGCCGATGCGCTGTACATCCTCGGCGACCTGTTCGAAGCCTGGATCGGCGACGACACTCCCTCGCCCGCCGCCGACGCGGTGGCCGATGCACTGAAGGTGCTGTCCGACAGCGGCGTACCGGTGTACTTCATCCGCGGCAACCGTGACTTCCTGCTTGGCGAGGACTACGCACGCCGCGCCGGCCTGCGCATCCTGCCCGACCCGTGCATGATCGACCTCTACGGCCGTCCGGTGCTGCTGCAGCACGGTGACCTGCTGTGCACCGATGACATTCCCTACCAGCAGTTCCGTGCACAGACCCGTGACCCGGTGTTCCAGGCGCAGTTCCTGTCGCAGCCGCTGGCCGCGCGCATCGCGTTCGCGCAGAAGGCGCGTGAAGCCAGCCAGGCCCGCCAGTCGGAAATGAAGCAGGGTGATCGCGCGCAGTTCGAGACCGTCACCGACGTGGCTCCGGCCGAAGTCGATGCCACCTTCGTGCGCCATGGCGTGGACACCATGATCCATGGCCACACCCATCGTCCGGCGATCCACTCGCTGCAGGCGGGTGGTCGCGCCTGCACCCGCATCGTGCTGGGCGACTGGTACGAGCAGGGTTCGGTGCTGCGCGTGGACGCCAGCGGCTGGTCGCTGGATACCCTCGCCCGCGGGTAATTCCCGCCGGCAGGAAATCCGCGGCCGCGCAAGGCGGCCGCGGACCGTACGGACTCAGCGGAAGGCCGCGATGGTGGCCTTGGTGTTGACCAGTACGCGTTGGTTGTCGGCGGTACTGGCGTTGCCCATCGGGATGCCGTTGTAGCTGATGTTCGGGTTGGACCAGTAGTTCAGGCGCGGGCAGCTGCGGGTGCAGTTGTAGGCCATGATCGTGCGCCAGCCGGTGCCGGTGGCCGGTTCATAGCGGTAGCCGTGGCCATAGGCGTAGGGCGAGGTGCTCGAGTCGGTGGCGATGTCATGCCGCGCGCTCTGCAGGTGGCCGATCTCGTGCGCGAAGGAGTAGTAGCCGGTCGCGCAATCCCAGTACACCGCTGCGAATGCGGTCGATGCGGTCGAACCGATGCCCGAGGCCAGGCCGCAGTAGGCGGTGTTGTTGATCAGCAGTACGCCCACGTCGGCCGCGGTGTTGTTGCGGCTGGTGTGGATGCTGTCCATGTAGCCATCACTGGTGCCCCGGAAGCGCGCCAGGTCGGTATCGAAGCTGCCGGACTCGGTGTAGCTGGTGGTCTCGTAACCGGCCAGCTGCATGGTGATGCCGACATTGCTGTTGACGTAGCCCTGGTTGGACTCGGCCACCGCCAGCTGCACCAGCGACTGCATGTTGCCGCCATAGGCAGTGACCGCGGCATTGGTCGCCACCACCAGCACGCGGATGGTCGCCGGCGTTCCCGACGAAGCCTGCGCGATGCCGATGTGGTCGTTGTCGGCCATCGGGATCTTCGGCAGCTGGTTGTAATCGGCCGGGTGATCGGCCGGCATCCGCGATTCGTCCACTTCCACCAGCACGTGGCGGTTGCCCAGCGGACGCAGGCGATAGAGCTTGCCGTCCTTGCGGATCGAACCGGTGATGGTGTCGCCCGAACGCACCAGGATCAACGAATTGCCCGGATCGTCCTGGCCATTGGAGGCGGCGGCGGTCAACCGGTCGGACGGCGAGCGGAACTGGCCGTACCAGATGCTGCCACCATCGGGCAGCGCCTCGACCTTGCTGCGCACCGCCTGCACCCGCTTGCCGAGCAGCTCGAATTCCAGCTGCGGCTGTGCCGTAGCCGCCGCGTCGACACGTACTTCCTGCACCGTCGCCGTGGACGGGGTGGCCAGCAGCTTGCCGAGTGCAGGCTCACTGTTGGCCGATGCCCGGCTGATGACCGTTACCGGTTCGAACAACGGTGCCGCATGCGCGGCTGCCGCCACCGACAAACCCAACACGAGGCCACCTGCCGCTTTGCCAATCGATCTGGACAACATTGCGTCGCTCCTTGAATGATGTGAACAGCGTTGATGCAGCACGCCCGGGTTTGCCGGGTTTGGCCATATGGCCTGCGCGGGTCGTGTGAATTCAATAGAAGATGGGAATGAAAATCAGGAACTGTGATCGACCGCATCTGCGTTCAGTGAGGTCAAAAGCGTCACTACACTTCGCCAATACACAGCTTTCGCGCTACCGTGACGCAGCCACGACGGGGAATGCACATGGCACCATCGCAGGACACGGACGAAGATGTCGGCTTGCTGCGGATCGGCCTGTTCTTCGACGGCACCCGCAACAACGCACACAACCTGGCACGCGGTCGTCCGCAGGTGCCGCAACCGCGGCCGGCGCAGCTGCGGGCCGATGATGATTCGACCTACCAGAGCCGGCTGACCAGCAGCTACGACAACGGCCTGACCAACATCGCGCGCCTGCAGCAACTGTATCCCGACAGCCGCCGTGATGCGATGGCCGCCCCCTCGCTGTCGATCTACGTGGAAGGCGTGGGTACCCGCGATGATGCCGACGACGATCTGATCGGGCTGGCCTTCGGAATCGGTGCCAGCGGCGTGCGAGCGAAAGTGCAGCGCGCGCTGCAGGTGCTGCTGCCGGCCGCACTGGCGGAACTGTCCGCACGCTGGCAGCGACCGCTGCAGGGTGTGCAGCTGGACCTGTTCGGTTATTCACGCGGTGCTGCTGCCGCACGTGACATCGCCAACCAACTGCAGGGCTGGGACAGCGTGCGCTGGCGCCAGCTGCTGCAGACCGCAGGCCTGTACTGCACTGCGAACTTCGCCCCCGCCACACCGGTGCTGCGCTTCATCGGACTGTTCGACACTGTGGTCGCAGTCAATGGCGGCCGCGCCGATGAGCAGCCGCGGCTGGCCCTGCACAGCGGCATCGCCGGTCGCGTCGTGCAGCTCACTGCACGCGATGAACATCGGCAGCACTATCCGCTGACCAGCGTGGCACCGCCGTTCACCGAAATCGCCCTGCCCGGCGTACACGCCAACATCGGTGGTGGCTACAACCAGCTGGAGGAAGGCCCCAAGCTGCTCAGTCGTCCACGCCGGCAACAGCTGCGCCGGCCAGCAGTGGCTGACTACCAGACGCCACCGCTGGCCCTGCTGCAGGCGACCACGGCCTACGCTGAAACGCAGGCCGATGCCGAGCGCTGGCGGCAACAACTGGGCGTTGGGGAAAAAGAGATCTGGGTGGATGTCTGGCACCAATGGCAGCAGCAGCGCCGTGCCGGCAGCCGCAGCGTGCTGCTGTCACCGGTGCTGTATGTGACCGCTGCAGTAGTGCTGCGCCGGAGGATCGACTGGCGCTACCAGCTGATCGCACTGCAGGTGATGCAGCAGCAGGCCATCAATGCCGGCGTGCAATGGACCGCCGATGCCGCCGAAGTTCCCGGGTGGGAGCTGCCGTCGGCCCTGCAGCCGATCGCACGGCGGCTGGTCGACGGACAGGCACTGACCCAGACCCAGGAAATGCTGCTGCGCCGACGCTACCTGATGCAGTCGGCACACTGGAATTTCGATGCGCTGGGCGACACCGCACTGACCTACGCCGCCGATGCCGGCGTCAGCGAACTGCCGTACCGGCCAGGGCCGGGGTTGTTCTACATCAATCGGCCGACCGTGGACGGCAAGCGCGTGGTGCTGCCGAATGCATAGGAAAAAGGGGACGGAGGGGATTAAGTCGTTTGTGGCATTAACGACTTAATCCCCTCCGTCCCCTTTTTCTCAACCCGCCTGCTCGACCAGGTTGGCGAGCTCATCCGCATCGAACCCTGCCAGCAGGCGCGCTTCCATGTTGAACGGCCCGTGCAGGTAGCCGCCGGCGTACTCCACCAGCAGTTCCTTGAAGCGTGCACGCGGTTCGACACCGGCGCGATCGCAGTACCAGCGATACCAGCGCGAACCGGCAGCGACATGCGCCACTTCCTCGCGCAGGATCACTTCCAGCACATCGGCGGTTTCGCCATCGCCGACATTGCGCAGCTTCTCGATCATGCCCGGCGTCACGTCCAGGCCGCGCGCTTCCAGCACGCGCGGCACCAGCGCCATGCGCGCCAGGCCATCGTGCGCGGTCTTTTCGCACATTTCCCACAGGCCGTTGTGCGCGGGGAAGTCGGCATAGTCGTGGCCATGCACCTGCAGGCGCTCGCGCAGCAGCATGAAGTGCCGCGATTCGTCGTCGGCACAGCTGACCCAGTCGGCATGGAACGCCGGCGGCAGGCCGCGGAAGCGGTACACCGCATCCCAGGCCAGATCGATCGCGTTGAGTTCGATATGCGCGATGGCGTGGATGAAAGCCGCCCGCCCTTCCACACCACCCAGTCCGCGCCGCGGCACTTCGCGCGGGTGCACCAGCACCAGCTGCGCCGGCCGGCCCGGCATGCGGATCGGCTCCGGCGGTAGCGCGTCGGCAGCCACCTTCAGGCGGCCGGCACGGAACGCAGCGGCGTAGGCCTGGGTCAGCGCAACCTTGCGCAGCGGATCGGCTTCGGCCAGGCACTGCTGCGCCGCGCGCAGCAGATCACCACCGACGTCGGGCACGTCAACCACGCCTGGACCTCAGGCGCGGCGCTTGTGCTTGGCGTCGTCCGAACGCAGCTGCTGGATGCGCTCGAAGTAGCCCGGTTCGATACCGGTCGGATAGTGGCCGTTGAAGCAGGACGAGTCGAAGTTGCGCAGCGCCGGGTTGCCCTCGCTCACTGCCGCTTCCATGTCTTCCAGATCCTGGTAGATCAGCCAGTCGCAGCCCAGGTGGGCTTCGATCTCTTCCACGCTGCGGTTGTGCGCGACCAGTTCTTCTGCAGCCGGCATGTCGATGCCGTAGATGTTCGGGTAGCGCACCGGCGGCGCGGCGCTGGCCAGGTAGACCTTGCGTGCGCCCGCATCACGGGCCATCTGCACGATCTGCTGGCTGGTGGTGCCACGCACGATCGAATCGTCCACCAGCAGCACCACGCGGTTGCGGAACTCCAGGTGGATCGGGTTGAGCTTGCGGCGCACCGACTTCACGCGTTCGCCCTGCCCCGGCATGATGAAGGTGCGGCCGATGTAGCGGTTCTTGATGAAGCCTTCGCGGTACTTCACGCCGAGCACGTTGGAGATTTCCAGCGCGGCATCGCGCGAGGTGTCCGGGATCGGGATGATGGTGTCGATGTCGTGGTCCGGGCGCAGGCGCAGGATCTTCTCGCCCAGCTTGATGCCCATGCGCATGCGCGCCTTGTGCACCGACACGTTGTCGATCATCGAATCCGGGCGCGCGAAGTACACGTACTCGAAGATGCACGGGGTGTGCTCGGCGGGCTCGGCGCAGATCTCGGAGAACAGTTCGCCGCGCGCGGTGATCACCAGCGCTTCGCCCGGCTGCACGTCGCGCACGCGCTGGAAGCCCAGCACGTCCAGTGCCGCCGATTCGGAAGCCACGATGTACTCGTCACCTTCAGCGTGGCTGCGCTTGCCCAGCACCAGCGGACGGATGCCATGCGGGTCGCGGAAGGCGACCAGGCCCAGGCCCAGCACCACACTGACCACCGCATAGCCGCCCTTGCAGCGGCGATGCACGCCCGCCACCGCGCGGATCGCGGCCTCCGGGCTGAGCTGGCGCTGCTGCTCCAGTTCGTAGGCGAACACGTTCAGCAGCACTTCGCTGTCCGAATCGGTGTTGACATTGCGGCGGTCCTGCTCGAACACCTGCTGGCGCAGCGCCTCGGTATTGATCAGGTTGCCGTTGTGGGCGAGCGCGATGCCGTAGGGCGAGTTGACATAGAACGGCTGCGCCTCGTCCATGCCTTCCGAACCGGCGGTCGGGTAACGCACATGGGCGATGCCGACGCTGCCTTCCAGGGTGGACATGGTGCGGGCATCGAACACATCGCGGACCAGGCCGGTGGCCTTCTGCACGCGCAGGCGGCTGCCATTGGCGGTAGCAATGCCCGCCGCGTCCTGGCCACGGTGCTGGAGGACGGTCAAGCCGTCATACAACTGCCCGGCGACGTTCTGGTTGCCGACGATTCCGACGATGCCACACATGGTGCGAGGTCTCCGCTGGGCTGTGCCCAGTTACAAGGAAGGTGGCCGTACCTGGCCGCGGTGGTCGCCGCGCCTGCGGTCGACATTGGCCGGATCGCCCGGCTCGATACTGTCCGGCAGTGCTGGGGCGTCCGGACGCACTTCGGCCGGATCGTAGGAATCGCCCTGTTCCGCTTTCGCAGGCCGCAGCCATCCGCTGCCTGCCACTACCTGGTTGAGGATGCCATTATCGCCTGCCGCGCCCGGCTTTCCCAACCCGGCGCCTGCGTTCTTGCCCAACTCCATCAATGCAGATGGGGACAGCGCGTCGGTCGGCAAGGCCTTGGGCAGCAGATCGGCCCCGGGAACCTCCCAGTGCGGCAGCTTGCTGTTCATCCAGGCAACGGTGGGGTTCAGCAGTGGGCGCACTGCCGAACGCTGCCAGGAAGGCTCGGCGGTCAGCGGGGTGAAACTGCCCAGCAGCAGCAGGATCGCGGCGATCAGGCCGCCACGGACCACGCCCAGCACGCCACCCAGCAGGCGATCCAGGCTGGTCAGCATGCTGCGGTGGACCAGGGCCTTGATGACCATACCGACCACGGCGACCACGATCATCACGCCGATGCCCACGCCCAGGTAGCCACCAACGAAGTGTTCGCCGCCTGGTGCGGCCGGCGCGGCCCACCAATGGGCCGCGTCATTGCCGAAGGCGAAGGCGGCCCACGCGGCCAGCAGCCACGACAGGGTGCCGATGACGATGCCGACGAAGCCGCGCAGCATCCCCAGCAGGGCCGAGGCGGCGATCACGATCAGCAGCACCACGTCGATCATGGCGCCCCGCTCCTTCGGCGGCGCTGGCAACGGGGCTGCGCGTGGGTCATGGGTGCGGTCGCACCATGCCGGCCACGCCGACCTTGGCGGCGACCTGCGCCTTCAGCTGCTCGGCATCGGCGCGGTTGGCCACCGGCCCGACGCGGACGCGATGCAGGGTGCCCTTTTCAGTGCGCACCTGCTCGACAAAGGCGCTGAAGCCCGCGGCCCGGACCTTGTCGCGCAGGGCGTTGGCATCGTTGGCCTGGCCGAACGCGCCCAGCTGCACGGCAAAGCCGACGCCGCTGGCCGCCGGTGCGGCGGGCGTGGTCGGGGCCGTTGCCGGCTTGCTGGCGGCGGCATCCGTCTTCGGCTCCGGCTTCGGGGTTTCGGGCTTCGGCGCCGGCTTCGGCGGCTCCGGCTTGGCGGCCGGGGTGGTCGTTGCGGTCGGCGTACTCGGCGGCAGGCTTTCGCTGCGCACCGGGTTGCTGCTGGCCGACGGCGCGGTGGCTGCGGACGGGGTGCTGGCGCCTGGCGTGGCCGGTGCCGGGGTGGCTGCCACCGGGGCGCTGCTGCCCGCTGCGGCATCCAGGGTGATCACTTCGGCCTTCACATCGGCGCGGATCTTCACCGCCTGCAGGCGGGCCGCCTCGGCCTGTGCGCGATCGGCATACGGCCCGACACGCACGCGCCATGCCTGGCGCCCGTTGATGGTCGCCGTTTCGGCGAAGCCCGGCAGCTGCGAGCGTTTCAGGTAGGCGATCACTGCGTCGGCGTCGGCCTTGCTGCCGTAGGCACCGAAGGTGACCGCATAGTTGCCGGCGGCAACCGCCGGCGAGGTGTCGACAGTCGGCGGCGTGGCAGGTGCCGCAGCATCCGCAAGCGGCTTGGCCTGGCCGGTCTGCAGCCCCGTGGCGCCGCCCGCAGGGGCCACCAGCGGCAGTTCACGGGTTTCGAACTGGCCATCGGCCGGTGCATCCGGCGCGGCGATCGGCACATTGGCGACGCCGCTGTCCGGTGCGGGTCCCTTGACCAGCATCGGCAGGAAAATCACGGCCAGTGCCACCAGCACGATGGCACCAATCAGACGCTGTTTCAGAGGCGTATCCACGTGAGGCAGGCAACTGTCCGGAGATTGCCATCGATTATACGGGTGCCGGACCGGCCGGCGTCGGCGTTGGCTGAACGCGTATCAGGTGGCGCCCTGCAGCCATTGCAGGGCGGCGGCGGCGGTATGGAAGGAGCCGAACACCAGTACCCGGTCCCCACGCTCGGCCTGGGCCAGCACCTGCGCCAGCGCCTGCTCGACGCTGTCAGCCAGCAGCGCAGTGGCGGCGGCAGTGCCGGCCAGGCGTGCCTGCAGCTGGGCGGCGCTCTGCCCACGCGGGCCTTCCAGCCCGGCCAGGGTCCACTCGCCCACCACGTCCTCCAGCGCCTGCACCACGCCCGTTGCGTCCTTGTCCTGCAGCGCGGCGTACACCGCCAGGGTGCGCCCGGCCGAGACCTCGGCCTTCAGCGCACGCGCGAGCTGGCCGGCGGCCTGCGGGTTGTGGCCCACGTCCACACGGATCTGCACGCCATCGCGCTCGAATGCCTGAAGCCGGCCGGAAATGCGCGCCGCTGCGACACCGGCGGCCCACGCCGCGCGCGGCACCGGCTTGTCCAGCGCGCGCAACGCGGCGATGGCGGCACCTGCATTGGCAAGCTGGATCGGGCCGGCCAGCGCCGGGGTCGGCAGTTCCATGCGCAGGCCAACATCGCGCCAGCGCCAGCGCTGGGCATCGATCGGCTCGTAGAAATAGTCGCTGCCGCCACGGATCGCATTGGCGCCGACCAGGTAGGCACGGCGCAGCACGCTCGACGGCGGATCGGTCTCGCCCAGGATCACCGGCTTCCAGCCACGGATGATGCCGGCCTTCTCGGTCCCGATCGCCTCGCGATCCTCGCCCAGCCATTCGGCGTGGTCGATGTCCACGGTGGTGATCACGGCCACGTCGGCGTCGATGATGTTGACCGCATCGAGGCGACCGCCCAGGCCCACTTCCAGCACCGCCAGGTCCAGCCCGGCGTCGGCGAACAACTGCAGCGCAGCCAGCGTGCCGTACTCGAAATAGGTCAGCGTGGTCTGGCCACGCGCGGCCTCGATGGCATTGAACGCAGCGACCAGCGCGGCATCGTCCACGTCCTGGCCGTCGATGCGCACGCGCTCGTTGTAGCGCAGCAGGTGCGGCGAGGTGTACGCGCCGACCTTCCAGCCGGCGGCACGCGCGATGGCTTCGATGAAAGCCACGGTGGAGCCCTTGCCGTTGGTGCCACCGACCACGATGGTGCGCTTGGCCGGCGCGCCCAGGCCCATCGCCGTGGCCACGGCGCGCACGCGCTCCAGGCCCATGTCGATGGTCGCCGGGTGCTGGCGTTCAATGTAGTCCAGCCAGTCGGCCAGGGTGGTCGGGGTGTTCGTCACGGCAGCGGTTCCAGCAGAAGCAGTTGATGCGGGGGAATGGATCAGAGGGCGCGGTGCTTGGCTTCACCGAAGAACGGCGTGTGGTGGGCACAGTCGTTCAGGCGCACCACTTCCAGGCTGTCCAGGTCGGGGCCTTCGAGCAGGTTGAGCGTGGTCGGTGCCTGGCGGAAGGTCCACAGGCGGGAGATCGGCAGGCCCAGCACCTTGCACAGGATCACGCGGTTGACCGCGTCATGGGCGACCACCAGCAGGGTGTCGTGCTCGCCGAGGCCTTCGGTGGCACGGGCCAGGCCGCGCCAGCTGCGCTCCAGTACCAGGCGCAGCGATTCACCGCCGGGCATCAGCACGGTATCGGGTTCCTCGCGCCAGGCCTGCAGCCGCGACGGATCCTTTTCGTTGATTTCGCTGGCCAGCAGGCCTTCCCACTCACCGTGGGCGATTTCCTGCAGCTCCGGCTCGGTCAGCAGCATGTCGGCACGGGCGGCGCCGAGCGCCAGCTGCGCGGTGCGCTGCGCGCGCGACAGCGGCGAAGCGACGGCACGGGTGATATCCACCGAGGCCAGGCGGGCACCCAGTGCCTGGGCCTGGGCTTCACCAATCGGCGAAAGCGGGATGTCGATCTGGCCCTGGTAGCGGCCTTCGGCGTTCCACGGCGTTTCGCCGTGACGGGCAAGCAGGATGCGCATGCGAACAAGGGGTCCTGGGGGGAGGAGGTTTCCGCGTTTCGTTCACATCCTGTGAAGTACGCGGAATACGGATGATACCTGTTCGGCGCACCGGGCCGGGCATGAAAAAACCCCGCGACGTGGGTCGCGGGGTTGGTAGATCCACGCCATGCGTGGATGAATTGCGCACCGGGCGTGCCGGCGTTGCCGGCCAGCGGCCGGCACTACCTTATTTCGCCAGGTTCAATTCCTTCAGCAGCTCCGGTGCCGGCGCCACTTCCTGCATGATCCACTGCATGTAGCGGCTGTCGACCGAGATCATGCGGGTCATCACCGGGTCGAACACCCAGTTGGAGCTGACCGATTCCCAGTTGCCGTCGAAGGCCAGGCCGACCAGCTTGCCGTTGGCGTCCAGCACCGGCGAACCGGAGTTGCCACCGGTGATGTCCAGGTTGGACAGGAAGTTCACCGGCACCGAGCCGATGCGCTTGTCTTCCAGGCCGCCGTAACGCTTGGCCTTGACCGCATCGAGCAGCGCCTTGGGTGCATCGAACGGATCGACGCCGGTGTCCTTGGCGACGATGCCTTCCAGCGTGGTGAACGGGGTGTAGGCCACGCCGTCCTTGGGCTCATAGCCCATCACGTTGCCGAAGGTGATGCGCAGCGACAGGTTGGCATCCGGGTACACGAACTCGCCCTGGCTCTTCTTGTAGTCGGCCAGTGCCTGCAGGTACAGCGGACGCGCGGTCAGCGACTCGCCTTCGCGGATCTTCTTCTGCTCTTCCTGCTTCAGCAGCGACGGCATGATCGCCACCGCGTACTGGATGGCCGGATCGCTGCTGGCTTCAAACGCGGCGCGGTCGGCCTTGAACCACTTCAGGCGTGCGTCCAGGCTGCCCAGCTCGGTGCCCGACAGCTTGGTGACCAGCGCCTTGACCGCGTTGGCATCGCTGCCGCCCAGCCAGGTGTTCAGCACGTCGTTGTTGCGCTGTGCAGCCGGCAGGGCGACGTACTGGTCCAGCCAGTAGGCCTGCAGCTGCTGGTCCATCTTCGCCACATAGCGGCGATCCATCTGCTTCAGGCCGCCTTCCAGGGTCGGCAGGTCGCGCTGCTGGTAACCGACTTCGCGCTCGGCGTCCGGCTTGGTGCGCTCGATCGACAGGCGATACAGGCCGATGGCGGCGCTGACCGCCTGGGTGTTGTTGAACTGGCCGACGAACAGGTCACGCTCGCGGGTGGCCTTGCTGGTGTCCAGATGCTTGACCAGCTGCGCGTGCGCGGCCAGTGCCGGCTTGCCGGCGGCGCCCTGCTTCTTCAGCCACGCCAGCACGGCGGCTTCTTCGGCCTGCTTCTGGCCCGCCGCGTCGATGCGCTTGAAGCCTTCCAGCTGGCCCGAGTAGTTCTTGGCCACGTTGTTCATGCTGGCGGCGGTCGCGGCGTACTTCACCTTGACGTCGGCATCAGCCTTGCCGGCCTCGTCGATCATCTTCAGCACCGCGTTGTAGTGGCGGGCGATGGTCGGGTAGGTCCAGCTGGCGGTTTCGTTGAACTCGCCGGCCAGCGCATAGCGGTTGGTGCGGCCCGGGTAGCCGGCCACCATCACGAAGTCACCGGCGCCCAGCGGCTGGTCGGTGAACTTCAGGAAGTGCTTGGGCTGGTACGGCACGTTGTCGGCCGAGAACGCCGCCGGCTTGCCGTCCTTGCCAACGTAGGCGCGGTAGAACGAGAAGTCACCGGTGTGGCGCGGCCACATCCAGTTGTCGACGTCGCCGCCGTACTTGCCGACGCTGCCCGGGGGCGCGTAGACCAGGCGCACGTCCTTGATTTCCATGTTGCGGAACAGGCGGTAGGTGTTGCCGCCGGAGAAGGTGTACAGGCGGCAGCGGAAGCCTTCTTCGGCTTCACAGGCGGCGACCTGGGCCTTGTCGAAGGCGTCCAGCGCGCGGCTGCGGGCCAGCGGGTCGTTGCCCGCCGCGGCAATCGCGGCCTTGGCCTGCGCGGTGACGTCGGTGATCTGGTCGAGCACGTAGACGCGGGCGTTCGGGCCGGCGCTCAGTTCATCGCTGTGCTTCGGGGCGTTGAAGCCGTCCTTGATCAGGTTCTTCTGCGCGGTCGAATTCAGCTGGATGGCGCCATAGGCGCAGTGGTGATTGGTGACCACCAGGCCCTGCGGCGAAACGAAGCTGGCGGTGCAGCCGCCGAGGGCGACCACCGCGCCCATCGGGTCGCCGGTGAGGTTGGACAGCTGCTCCGGGGACAGCTTCAGGCCGGCCTTCTGCAGCGGGCCGGCGATTTCCGGCAGCTGCTGCGGCACCCACATGCCTTCAGCGGCATGGGCGACCTGGGCCAGCCCGAGGCTGGCGACGATGGAGAATGCAAGCAGGTTCGAGCGCATGGAGCGGCCCCTGGTAGTGGAACCCTCGATTGTAGCCCGCCGCCCTGCCCCGGCCCGAACCCCGGAAGTCATGGGCCCCGGCTCGCCGGGCATGGCCCGGCGCTACCCGTACGATTTCCCGCTCCGGTAGCGCCGGGCCATGCCCGGCAAGCGCGGCGGCGCCGTTCGAAACGCCCGCTGGCGCACGCCTTTCGTTCCGCCAATGCACCCGCAGCGCAACATGGGAATTCCGCGCGGCACCCTATAATCCGCGCTTTCCCCCTGATGAGTTCCACCCCGATGGCGCAGCAAACGATGAAGGCCCTGGTCAAGCGCGAAGCGGCCAAGGGCATCTGGCTGGAAGAAGTTCCGGTTCCGACCCCGGGCCCGAACGAGGTCCTGATCAAGCTGGAGAAGACCGCGATCTGCGGCACCGACCTGCACATCTACCTGTGGGACGAGTGGAGCCAGCGCACCATCAAGCCGGGCCTGACCATCGGCCACGAGTTCGTCGGTCGCGTCGCCGCACTCGGCTCGGCCGTGACCGGCTACGAGATCGGCCAGCGCGTCTCGGCCGAAGGCCATATCGTCTGCGGCCACTGCCGCAACTGCCGTGGTGGCCGCCCGCACCTGTGCCCGAACACCGTCGGCATCGGCGTCAACGTCAACGGCGCCTTCGCCGAATACATGGTGATGCCGGCCAGCAACCTGTGGCCGATCCCGGACCAGATCCCGTCGGAGCTGGCTGCGTTCTTCGACCCGTATGGCAACGCCGCGCACTGTGCGCTGGAATTCAATGTGATCGGCGAAGACGTGCTGATCACCGGTGCCGGCCCGATCGGCATCATCGCCGCCGGCATCTGCAAGCACATCGGCGCGCGCAACGTCGTGGTGACCGACGTCAACGACTTCCGCCTGAAGCTGGCCGCCGACATGGGTGCAACCCGGGTGGTCAACGTCGCCAACCAGTCGCTGAAGGACGTGATGAAGGAACTGCACATGGAGGGCTTCGACGTGGGCCTGGAAATGAGCGGCAACCCGCGCGCGTTCAACGACATGCTCGACTGCATGTACCACGGCGGCAAGATCGCCATGCTCGGCATCATGCCCAAGGGCGCCGGCTGCGACTGGGACAAGATCATCTTCAAGGGCCTGACCGTGCAGGGCATCTACGGCCGCAAGATGTACGAGACCTGGTACAAGATGACCCAGCTGGTGCTGTCCGGCTTCCCGCTCGGCAAGGTGATGACCCACCAGTTGCCGATCGACGACTTCCAGAAGGGCTTCGACCTGATGGAAGAAGGCAAGGCCGGCAAGGTCGTGCTCAGCTGGAATTGATCCTTCGCCGCGGGCGATGGGTGGGTGCCAAGCTTGCTCGGCACACCCTGGAATTGAAAAAGGCGCCCGATGGGCGCCTTTTTCGTAAAGCGTGCCAGGCAAGCCTGGCACCTACCACCGAAGCAAGGGTTACTTGCCCACGGCCACGCTCAGCATGACGCGGCTGTGCGCCAGCTTGCCCGAATTGTCACGGCCGTTGCCATCGGTGCCGTAGTAGCCCAGGCCGACGTTGAACAGGCCGAACTGGCGCGCGACGCCGACGTTCCAGTCGGTGTAGTCCTTGGCGATGCCGTCCTCGAAGGTGCTGCGACCGACGTTGGCATTCAGGGTGAAGTCCTTCGGCAGGCCCCAGCTGCCGCCCAGGCCGAAGTACCAGCCATCGGTGCTGCTGTTCCATACATCGTTGGTGTAGGCCACCGTCAGCTTGTAGGTGTCATCCAGCGTGGTGGTGGTGATCAGCTCGTTGTAGTTCTGGTGGCTGGACTTCAGGTAGGTGTAACGGTTCAGCAGCACATCGAAGTTGACGCGCTCGGTGACGTCCACGCCGTAGCCGATCAGGTAGTCGACCTCGGTCTTCGGGTCACCCGGACCAAAATCCACACCCGAACCCCACACGCCGGCGTACAGGCCAACCGGGCTGGTGTAGGTGAATCCGGCCTGCAGAGTCGGATCCTCATCGGTCTGCGACACACCACGGAACAGGTAGTCCGACACGGCGGTGACGTTCCAGCTGTACGGCGATTCGTTGTCCTGGGCGCTGGCGGCGAACGGCGCGAGGGTCAGGGCGGCGGCAATGGCGAGGCAGGCACGGGCGTGCTTCATGGGCGTCTCCGAGGGTGGCGGGGGCGGGAAGGGGGGAGCGGGCAACCGGCGCCAGACAGGCGCGGTTCACGAATTTTTAACCCGTTTGCTATTGCGATGCAACATGTGCCGCCCGTGGCGGTGCCCTGCCCGGCCCGGTCGATGGCCATCGTTGCCCGGTAGAATCAGTGGTTTCCCCGTGCTGAGCCGTGCCCACGCCATGACCGACGCCTCCTCCGCCCTGACCCGCCACTACGCCGAGGAACTGGACGCCATCCGCGCCCAGGGCCTGTTCAAGTCCGAGCGGATCATCACCAGCCCGCAGTCGGCCGAGATCACCCTCGACGACGGCCGCAAGGTGCTGAACTTCTGTGCCAACAACTACCTGGGCCTGGCCGACCACCCGGACCTGATCCAGGCCGCCAAGGATGCGCTGGATACCCACGGCTTCGGCATGGCCTCGGTGCGCTTCATCTGCGGCACCCAGGACCTGCACAAGCAGCTGGAGAAGCAGATCGCCGACTTCTTCGGCAAGCAGGACACCATCCTGTACGCCGCCTGCTTCGATGCCAACGGCGGCCTGTTCGAGCCGCTGCTCGGCGAGAATGACGCGATCATTTCCGATGCACTGAACCACGCCTCGATCATCGACGGCGTGCGCCTGTGCAAGGCCAAGCGCTTCCGCTACGCCAACTGCGACATGGCCGACCTGGAAGCCCAGCTGCAGGCCGCCGATGCCGCCGGCTGCAAGACCAAGCTGATCACCACCGACGGCGTGTTCTCGATGGACGGCTTCATCGCCCCGCTGGACGAGATCACCGCACTGGCGAAGAAATACAACGCACTGGTGCACATCGATGAGTGCCACGCCACCGGCTTCCTCGGCGCCACCGGCCGCGGCTCGGCCGAAGTGAAGGGCGTGCTGGAGAAGATCGACATCATCACCGGTACCCTGGGCAAGGCCATGGGTGGTGCGCTGGGTGGCTTCACCTGCGCCAGCGCCGAGGTGATCGAACTGCTGCGCCAGCGTTCGCGCCCCTACCTGTTCTCCAACTCGCTGCCGCCGCACGTGGTCGCCGCCGGCATCAAGGCGTTCGAGATGCTGGCCGCCGCCGATGACCTGCGCGACACCCTGGTGGAGAACACCCGCCACTTCCGCGAGAAGATGGTCGCCGCCGGTTTCGACGTGAAGCCGGGCGTGCATCCGATCAGCCCGGTGATGCTGTACGACGCACCGCTGGCGCAGAAGTTCGCCGAGCGCCTGCTGGAAGAAGGCATCTACGCGATCGGCTTCTTCTTCCCGGTGGTGCCCAAGGGCCAGGCCCGCATCCGCACCCAGATCAGTGCCGCGCACACCCGCGAACAGCTGGACCGCGCGATCGATGCGTTCACCCGCATCGGTGTCGAGCTGGGCGTGATCAAGGGCTGATCGCCCCGGGGTCGGATCCCCACGGTTAGCGCCGGGCCATGCCCGGCGGTTTCCCGATAGCCGCGCTATGCGCTCGCCGGGCACGGCCCGGCGCTACCGAAATGACGCGCGACGCGCGTCATTTCTTTTTCTTCTTGCCCTTCGGTTCGTCCTTGCTGGCCACCACCACCGGCTTGGCGGCAGCGTCCTGGCCGTTGCCCTTGGCAACGCGGATGCCGTTGGCCTTCATCCAGGCATCGAATTCATCGGCGGTCATCTTCTTGTCGCCGTTGCTCATCAGGAAGCGGTAGCTGCCACGGCCATCCAGTTCCGGGGTCTTCACTTCCACCACCGGGGTCTCGGCCGGCGTTTCCGCCTTGGCCACTTTCTTGTGGCCGCCGCACGCGGTCAGCAGCACCATCGGCAGCAGCAGGCCTGCGCAGCGCAGGGTTTGATTGAGGGTCGGGTGGTACATGGGCAGGCTCCGTTCGGGAAATTCAACAACCAGGCGCCCCCTACGCCTGGAACGGTGGCCGGCAGCTGCCGGCCGCGGGCGATCATCAGCCCGGTGCAGCGGCCCCCAGCCGCTGCTGGTCACTGACCTCCAGCACCCGCCACTGGCCCTTGCCGAGATCGCCGAGCTGCAGCCCACCGATCGCGACCCGGACCAGGCGCAGCACCTGCAGGTCGAAGGCCGCCAACAGGCGGCGGATGTGGCGGTTGCGGCCCTCGTCGAGAACCACCTCCAGCCACGCGGTCTTGTCACCACTGCGCAGCACGCGCACGGCCTGGGCGACGAGGAACTCGCCTTCGTCCTCGACACCGGCGCGCAGCGCAGCCAGGGTGTCCTCGTCGGGCAGGCGGTCCACCTGCACGTGGTAGGTCTTCTGCGGGCCGGTTTCCGGATCGGTCAGGCGCGCGGCCCACTGCGGATCGTTGCTGAACAGCAACAGCCCCTCGCTGGCCTTGTCCAACCGCCCGACCGGTGCGATCCACGGCAGGCCTGCGCCATCGAAGCAGCGATAGACGGTGTCGCGGCCACGCTCGTCCTGCACGGTTGTCACCACCCCGCGCGGCTTGTTGAGCATCAGGTACAGGCGCTGCGGCGCGCCCAACGGCTGGCCGTCGACCTCGATCGGCGGCGCCGGCTGTGCAATCGGAAACTCGGGGTCACGGACGATGCGCCCGGACACGCGTACGCGGCCATCGGCGATCCAGCGCGCGGCCTCGCTGCGCGAGCACACGCCAGCCTTGGACAGCACGCGCGCCAGGCCATGACGGACACCGGCGGCTGCGGCAGCGGGCGTCGCACGCCCACGCGGTGCGTGGGAGCGGGCAGCGGGGGCGGCAGGTGGGCGGCGCGTGCGCAAGCCTCTGCTCCCCGCAGCGCTTACTTCTTGTCGACCGGCTTGGTCTCAGCCGGTGCTTCGGCCGGAGCCGGGGTGGTGGCCGGAGCCGGACGCGCCTTGACCACGCGCACGCCGCGCGCCTTCATCCAGGCGTCGAACTCTTCGGCGGTCATGCGCTTGCCGTTCTGGCTCATGTCGAAGCGCCAGGGCGTGTTGTCGAATTCGGTCTGCGGCTTGTAGGCCGCCGGATCGTTCGGCTTCACCGCCGGTGCGCTCGGAATGGCCTTGGCGATGTTCTGGCAGCCGTCGATGCGCAGGCGCTGCAGCACCTGGTCCAGCGACTGCGACGGATCGTAGTTGCTGCTCAGCACACCGGCCGGCATGCCCAGCTGGTTGCCACGGATGTACAGCTCGTCGGCCACCGGCGCGATGGTCGTGGCCGGCAACGGCAGCGGCGAGGCGCTGGCGTTGACCGAGCAATCGACCGCAGCGTGGGCGGCGGGAACCAGGGCCAGCGCCAGGAAGGCGGCCGATGCAGAGCGCAGCATGAGGGGCATCCACGAAAGGAAGTGACGCGGCGAGTTTAGCAATGCCGCGACAGCTTTCAAGCGCCACTTTCAATGAATACGGCAACTCATTGGTTTTACGGACAAAAACCCGACGAACGGTTGCTCCTGGATCAACAGATACCTGGATTCCGCACCTCAGAAACAACAAGACCCGGCCGAAGCCGGGTCCTGCTGTGTCTTGCGGGCAGAGCGTCAGAACTTAGTTCTGGACGTTCAGCTCGGTACGACGGTTCTTGGCGCGACCTTCCGGGTTGTCCGAACCATCCGGGTTGGTGTTCGGAGCAATCGGACGGCTCTCGCCGTAGCCGATCGGGCCGACCAGGCGACCGGCGTCAACGCCGTTCTTGGTCAGGTAGTTGTACACGGCGGTAGCACGACGCTCCGACAGCTTCTGGTTGTAAGCGTCGGTACCCTTCGAGTCGGTGTGACCGGCGACTTCAACGCGCAGATCCGGGTAACGCTTCAGGATCTCGGTGGCTTCGCTCAGGATCGCCACGGCGTCCGGACGCAGGTTCGACTTGTCGAAGTCGAAGTTGACGCCCTTCAGGTCGATGGAGACCGGCACCGGGCAACCGTCCGGACCGATGGTCTGACCCGGCTGCGAGTTCGGGCACTTGTCGTCGCAGTTGTTGACGCCGTCACCGTCGTCATCCAGGTCGGCGCAGCTCGGGGCAACCGGAGCCGGGGCCGGAGCAGCCGCGACCGGAGCCGGGCCCAGCGGGATCACGACGCCGACCGAAGCCAGCACGTCGCCGAACCAGCTTTCATCGTTGCCGGCACGCTTCGGGTTCACGCTCTGGTCGTCGAAATCAGCGCGGTAGGCGACTTCGGCACGGACAGCAACGCGCTTCTCGAAGGTGGTCTGCAGACCGACGCCGACCTTGGCGGCAAAGTTGCCGTCCTTGCGGTCAGCCAGGCCACCGCTGATCGGGTTGTACTCTTCTTCCGACTTCTGGTAGCCCAGGCCGGCCAGCAGGTACGGGTTCCAGCCGCGGCCTTCCTTGATGAAGTGGCGACGCAGGTCCAGCGAGACGCCGTACTGCGACCAGTTCATGTCCTTGTTGGCGTCGAAGTTCGGGTTCTGATAGTTCAGCTCACCGTCCAGCGACCAGTTCGGGCTGATGAACTTGCCCAGGCCCAGGGTGACGAACGGGGCGTCATTGGTCAGGCGGTCGCTGTCCTGGAAGTTGAAGCCGGCCGAACCGGTCAGGTACCAGCGGTCATCGAACTCCTGCGCGGACGCAGCCTGGGCGAAAGCCAGACCACCCAGCAGCGCGGCAGTAAGGATCTTCTTGTTCATTGAGTACAGCTCCTATTTCGGGGGTATGAAACCGGTAGAGGCATGGGCCAGCACTAGTGCGTCGATGTTCGACAGCCGATTCAGCACGCCACCGCCGCGAACATTATGCTCAGGCGGGTGAAGGTCATGTTAACAGTCCCGTAACATGTGAAGTGTTGTGCCCGACCCTCCACCGGTCCGACGTTGAAACCCTATACAGGATGATGAAAAACCGCAAGACCCTCACGCCGCAAGGGTTTGACGGGGTTTAGGTGCGGAATACGACATATTGCGCAACAGGTTGCTCCGCGCGATTCAGCGCATCTGCTGAAACGTGAGGAACTCTATGATGGAGCCACGAACCCAGCCGGAGCCGAGATGAAAGCCGTCGCCCTGAGTCGTGAATCCGCCCCCGCCCTCTGCGATATCCACCTGCCTCCGCCGCTGCCTCCGGGTGGCCGCGACCTGCTGATCCGGGTCGAGGCCGTCTCGGTGAATCCGGTCGACGGCAAGCAGCGGGCGGCCACCGATCCAGCCACGCTCGAAGCACCCCGCGTGCTCGGCTGGGACGCCGCCGGCGTGGTCGAAGCGATCGGCGAGGACGCCAGCCTGTTCGCGTCCGGCGACGAGGTCTACTACGCCGGTGATGTCACCCGCCCGGGCTGCAATGCGCAGTTCCATCTTGTGGACGAACGCCTGGTAGCACGCAAGCCGACCACGCTCGACTTCGCCGAAGCGGCCGCCCTGCCACTGACCACGCTTACGGCATGGGAACTGCTGTTCCAGCGCATGCCATTGCAGCTGGATGACCGCCGCCATGCCGGCCAGCACCTGCTGGTGATCGGCGGAGCAGGCGGCGTTGGATCGATGGCGATCCAGCTGGGCCGGCATGCAGGATTCGAGGTGATCGCCACCGCCTCGCGCGAGTCGTCGATCGACTGGTGCCGGCGGATGGGTGCCCAGCATGTGATCGACCACCGGCAGCCGCTGCTGCCCCAGCTGCAGGCAGTGGGCATCGACGCAGTACAGGTCGCCCTCAACCTGGCCGACACCGACCATTACTGGGAGGCGCTGGGCCAGCTGCTGGCGCCACAGGGCCATGTCGGCCTCATCGTCGAACCGCGCGGTGCGCTGCGCATCGGCGATCCCTACAAGGCCAAGTGCATCGGCATCCACTGGGAATTCATGTTCGCGCGTTCGCGCTTCGCCACTGCAGACCGCATCGAACAGCACCGCATCCTCAGCCGCGCGGCCAGCATGATCGACGCTGGCCAGCTGCGTGGCACCCTCAGCGAGACGCTGGGCACGATCAATGCGGCGAATCTGGACATCGCGCATCAGCGCCTGGCCAGCGGACGCACGGTCGGCAAGCTGGCGCTGGCGGGCTGGGGCGATTGAGCCAGGCTGGAACGCCGGTGTAGCAACTGTCTTGTCAGGCGGAGGCCATCTGGGCCTCCGCATCCCGTTTGCGGGCGTTGAGGATCACCAGCATTTTGCGCATCACCGCGACCAAAGCCACCTTGCCCGGTTTGCCCTGCCTGACGAGTGATTCAAAGA
>NZ_JCAFUL010000016.1:0-77049 GCF_059371315.1 Stenotrophomonas sp. YJH_SMC_8
GGTAGAGCCGACTGTTAGTCGGCTGCTCTTTTGCTCCTGGTAGAGCCGACTGTTAGTCGGCTGCTCTTTTGCTCCTGGTAGAGCCGACTGTTAGTCGGCTGCTCTTTTGCTCCTGGTAGAGCCGACTGTTAGTCGGCTGCTTTTCGGTAATGCAGCCGACTAACAGTCGGCTCTACCGGGTCGGCTCTACCGGGTCGGCTCTACCGGGTCGGCTCTACCGGGTCGGCTCTACCGGCTCGGCTCTACAGAGAGCCGCTGCCGGCTCAGTGCGCCGGGGCGCCGTTGCCGTCGATCTTGCTCAGCTGGTACAGCTCCAGGCCGATGCGCTTGATCAGGCCCAGCTGCTGCTCCAGCCACCAGGCGTGGTCTTCCTCGGTGTCCTTCAGCTGCGCCAGCAGAATGTCGCGGCTCACGTAGTCGCCGTTCTCTTCGCACAGCTTCATGCCGGCGGCCAGATTGTTCCGAACGGCGTATTCAGTATCGAGATCCTTCTGCAGCATCTCTTCCACGGTCTTGCCGGGCTCGGTGGCATGCGGGCGCATGTCCGGGTCGCCGCCCAGGAACAGGATCCGGCGCAGCAGCGCATCGGCGTGCTGGGTTTCCTCTTCCATCTCGTGGTTCAGGCGTTCGTACAGCGCGAACAGGCCCTGGTCCTCGTAGCGGCGGGAATGGATGAAGTACTGGTCGCGGGCAGCGAGCTCGCCGCGCAGCAGTTCCTTCAGGCAGGCGATGACGTCCGGGTTGCCTTTCATGGGGGGCTCCTGTGAATCGATGTGGCATAGGGTGCCGCATTTCAGAATACGGTGATCTAATCGGAATCAGTCGCAGTTGCGCCTGCGGCTACAATCGGCCCACGAGTTCGGAAAGGACGTGCGATGCGACGTACATGGCGTTGGGTACTGGGCGTGTTGATCGCCATCGTCCTGGTCACCGCCCTGGTCCTGTGGCTGCTGTTGCGCGGCAGCCTGGCCGACCTGGACGGCGAGCATGCCCTGCCAGGGCTGGCCAAGCCGGTCACCATCGAGCGCGATGCGCTGGGCGTGGTCACCATCACCGCCGCCAGCCAGGCCGACGCCATGCGCGCATTGGGTCGCGTGCATGCGCAGGAACGTTATTTCGAAATGGACCTGATGCGCCGCAGCGCCGCCGGCGAGCTGTCGGCGCTGTTCGGGCCGAAGGCCATCGACGCCGACAAGCGCATGCGCGTGCATCGGCTGCGCGCGCGCACCGAGGCGAACATGCAGGCTGCGCTGGGCGACAACATCGAAGCCGTGAGCGCCTATGTCGGTGGGGTCAATGAGGGCCTGGCCGATCTCTCCGTGCGCCCGTGGGCCTACCTGCTGCTGCGGCAATCGCCACAACCGTGGCAGGCCAGCGACAGTGTGCTGGCCGGGCTGGCCATGTACGCCGACCTGCAGGACCCGGGCAACCAGACCGAGCTTGCACTGAGCCGCATCCGCGCAGTGGTGCCGCCCGCGCTGTACGCGCTCATCGCCCACGACGGCACCGAATGGGATGCACCGCTGTTCGGCGAACCCACCGGCAACGCCGCCCTGCCCGACGCCAGCCAGCTCGACCTGCGCACATTGAAGGGAAAATCCGGCACCGCGCAGGAAGAGGCGGACGCTGTCGGCAGCAACAACTTCGCGGTGGCCGGGGCGCTTACCGCCGATGGCCGCGCGATCGTCGCCGACGACATGCACCTGGGCCTGCGCGCACCGGGCCTGTGGTTCCGCGTGCGCCTGCGCTACCCGGACCCCCAGGCTGCCAGCGGCCAGGTCGATGTCACCGGTTTCTCGCTGCCCGGCCTGCCCGCGGTGATCGTGGGCAGCAACGGGCACGTGGCCTGGGGCTTCACCAACAGCTACATCGACACGGCGGACTACCGGACTGAACCGGCCAACGCCGCCGCGACCGTACATGAAGAACGCATCACCGTAGCCGGCCAGGCCGACGTGGTGTTCCCGGTGCGCGAAACCGCCTGGGGCCCGATCCTGCACACCCATGCCGATGGCAGCGGCGACGCGCTGCGCTGGGTCGCCCATCTGCCGGGCGCGGTACGGCTGGACTTCGGTGACCTGGCCCGCGCTGGCAATCTGGACGCGGCCCTGCAGTTCGCCGACCGCGCCGGCATTCCCGCGCAGAACCTGGTGGTCGGCGAACGCAGCGGACGCATCGCCTGGCGCCTGATCGGCGCCCGCCCGGACCGCGGCCCCGGCTGTGCGCCTGCGGGTTTCACGGCCGCCAACAACCAGGACTGCGCACCCTGGCCGATCCGCAGCGATGCCTCGCCGGCACTGATCGACCCACCCAACCACCGCCTGTGGACCGCCAACGGCCGCGTTCTGGACGGCGAGGCACTGGCCACCGCCGGCAACGGTGGCTATGACCTCGGTGCGCGGGCGCGGCAGATCCGTGACCTGCTCGCGATCCAGGAGCGCTTCGACGAGCATGACCTGCTGGCGATCCAGCTCGATGACCGCGCGGTGTTCCTGCAGCGCTGGTGGGCACTGCTGCACGACGTCATCGAACGCAGTGACGATCCCGCGCTGAAGCGATTGAAGGCGGTCAGCCATCAGTGGGGCGGGCGCGCTTCAGCCGACTCGGTCAGTTACCGGGTGGTGCGCGAGTTCCGCACGCAGGTGATGGAGACGCTGTCCGATGCGCTGCTGGCACCGGCCAATGCGCAGCTGGGTGAGGACTACCTCGATCCGCGCCTGGCGCAGCTGGAAGGCGTGGCCTGGCCGATGCTGCAGCAGCGCCCGGCCAACCTGCTGCCGCCAGCGTTCGGCAGCTGGGATGCGCTGCTGATCGATGCAGCACGTCGCACGGAAGCCGAGCTCTCCAGGCAAGGCCCACTGGCCAAGCGCACGTGGGGGGAACGCAATACCGCGGCGATCTGCCATCCGATCGCACGCGCGCTGCCGGAGTTCGCCAAGCGCTGGCTGTGCATGCCGGCCGACCGCCTGCCCGGCGACCGCGATATGCCGCGGGTGCAGACGCCGAACTTCGGTGCTTCCGAGCGCATGGTGGTATCGCCCGGCCACGAGGCCGACGGCATCGTGCACATGCCCGGCGGCCAGAGCGGGCATCCCCTGTCTCCGTACTGGGGCGCCGGCCACGAAGACTGGGTACATGGCCGCCCGACCCCGTTCCTGCCCGGCAAGGCGCAGCACACCATGACGCTGGTGCCAGCGCGGTAGTGCCGGCCGCTGGCCGGCAACCCCGGAAGACCCGGGGTCAGATCCCTTTTCCAATGGAAAAGGGATCTGACCCCATCACCGACGGTAGCGCCGCTCGATCAGGTTCAACAGCGGCCCGGTCATCGCCGTGGTCACCAGCGCCATGATCACCAGCACCGCAAACAGGCGGTCGCCCAGCAGGCCCAGCTCGTAGCCCAGGTTGAGCACGATCAGCTCCATCAGGCCGCGGGTATTCATCAGCGCGCCCAACCGCCATGCCTCACGCGTGGGCATGCCGGCACTGCGCGCAGCACTGAAGGTACCCAGCAGCTTGCCGACCGTGGCCACCACGATCACCACCGCGCACAGCACGATATCGCTGGCCTGCAATGCGTCGGCGCGCATGCGCAGACCGGTCATGGCGAAGAACAGCGGCAGCAGCAGCGTCACCGCGAACGGTTCGACGCGGGCCATCAGCAGCTCGCGCAGCTGCACGTTGGACGACACCGCCACGCCCGCAGCAAAGGCACCGAACAGCGCATGGATGCCGAGCATCTCGGTGACCAGCGCACTGGCCAGCGACAGCAGCAGGATGCCCAGCAGCCAGCGCCCTTCGCGTCCCGGCGCGATCTGCTGGCGGGCGAACCAGGGCTTCACCAGCCCCAGCATCAACGCCACGAACGCAACCACGCACAGCAGGTTGAGGCTGGCCGGCAGCCAGCCGCTGGCCTGGGCCGCGGCAACGATCAGCGCCAGCAGGCACCACGCGGTGGCGTCGCCCAAGGCGGCGCAGGCGATGGCGGTCTGGCCCAGCGATGTCTGGGTGATGCCACGGTCGGCGAGGATGCGCAGCAGCACCGGGAACGCGGTGATGCTCATCGAGATGCCGACGAACAGCGCGAACGCGGTGAAGCCCACACCTTCGGGGCCGTGCTGCGGGTACAGCCAGATCGCCAGCGCGATGCCGAGCACGAACGGCACCGCGATGCCGGCATGGCTGACCGTGAACGCAAAACGCCGTCGCCCGCGCAGCGCAGCCAGATCCAGCTCGGCACCGGCCACCAGCAGGAACATCAGCACGCCCAGCTGGCTGAGCATGCCCAGCGGCCCCAGCGAACTGGCCGGGAACAGCGCCCCATGCAGCTGCGGCAGCACGCTGCCCAGCACCAGTGGACCCATCATCAGGCCGGCCGCCATCTCGCCGATCACCGCCGGCTGGCCCAGCCGCTTCAGCAGTGCACCCGCCCCCTTGGCCACCAGCAACAGCACCAGCAGCTGCAGCAGGAACAGGCCCAGCGGCGAGGCCAGATGCTGCGCCCAGCCGCCCTCGGCCACAGCCGCAGCGCGGGCAACCGCAGCGGGTTCAGCAGGGCCAGCGAA
This sequence comes from Stenotrophomonas sp. YJH_SMC_8, assembly GCF_059371315.1. Classification (NCBI taxonomy): domain Bacteria; kingdom Pseudomonadati; phylum Pseudomonadota; class Gammaproteobacteria; order Lysobacterales; family Lysobacteraceae; genus Stenotrophomonas; species Stenotrophomonas sp. YJH_SMC_8. The sequence goes on from NZ_JCAFUL010000016.1 coordinate 4,563, forward strand.
GCGTGCCAGCAGTACACCGGCAAGCAAGGGCAGCGCGGCCCACGCCAGGTAGCGCCATCCCCACTTCATCGGCGGCCGTTGGCTGCCGCGCGGTACGTCCATGAACATTCCCCAATGTGCAGGGCGCCGATGATACGTCGCAAAAAGGGGACGGAGGGGATTAGGTCCTCCTTGTGCTCGCCGGGCGTGGCCCGGCGCTACCATCGCTCGGTAGCGCCGGGCCATGCCCGGCGGAAGCATTACGCCAGGGCTTGTTCGTGCACGCCGGCGATCGCGCGTCCGGAAGGGTCGGCCGCCGCCGCGAAGCTGGCATCCCAGGCGATCGCCGCCGGCGAGGAACAGGCAATCGATTTGCCGCCCGGCACGGTCTCGGCCGCCGCGCGGCTCGGGAAGAACTGCTCGAACAGGTGGCGGTAGTAGTACGCCTCCTTGGTCTGCGGCGGGTTGTGCGGGAAGCGCTTGTCGGCGGCCGCCAGCACACGATCGCTCACCTGCGCTTCGGCATGCGCCTTCAGCCCGTCGATCCAGCCGTAGCCGACGCCATCGCTGAACTGCTCCTTCTGCCGCCACAGGATGCTGTCCGGCAGGTAGCCATCGAACGCCTCGCGCAGCACCGCCTTCTCGATGCGACGGCCACCGAACCCGGCACCGACCATTTTGTGCGCGGCATCGAAGCGCATCGCCACGTCGAGGAATTCACGGTCCAGGAACGGCACGCGCGGCTCCACGCCCCAGGCCATCATCGACTTGTTGGCACGCAGGCAATCGTAGTTGTGCAGGGCGTCGAGCTTGCGCACCAGCTCGTCGTGGAATTCGCGCGCATCCGGCGCCTTGTGGAAGTACAGGTAACCACCGAAGATCTCGTCGCTGCCTTCACCGGACAGCACCATCTTCACGCCCATCGCCTTGATCCGCCGCGCCAGCAGGAACATCGGCGTCGACGCGCGGATGGTGGTGACGTCGTAGGTTTCGATGTGGCGGATCACTTCCGGCAGCACGTCCAGGCCTTCTTCGAAGGTGTATTCGAACCCGTGGTGCACAGTACCCAGCGCTTCGGCAGCAACCGCGGCAGCGGCCAGATCGGGCGATCCCTTCAGCCCGATCGCGAACGAGTGCAGGCGCGGCCACCAGGCTTCGGTCTGCGCGCCGTCCTCGATGCGACGGCGCGCGTAGCGTGCGGCCACGGCGGCCACCAGCGATGAATCCAGGCCACCTGACAGCAGTACGCCGTAGGGCACGTCGCTCATCAGCTGGCGCTCCACGGCATGCTCGAAGGCCTGCCGCAGTTCGGCGAGGTCGGCCTGGCGGCCCTGCACATCCGCATACTCACGCCACGGCTGCTGGTAGTAGCGCACCAGCTCGCCGCTGGCGCTGTCGAAGTAGTGGCCCGGCGGGAACTGCGCGACATCGGCGCAGGAATCGACCAGCGCCTTCATCTCCGAAGCCACGCGCAGGCGCCCCTGCGCATCGTGGCCCCAGTACAGCGGCACCACGCCGATCGGGTCGCGTGCCACCAGCACGCGGCCGCTGTCACGGTCCCACAGCGCGAAGGCGAAGATGCCGTTGAGCTGTTCCAGCCACTGCGCTGGCGATCCGCCCTGGCGGTACAGCGCGTTGATCACTTCGCAGTCCGAGCCGGTCTGGAAGTCGTAGGCGGTGGTCAGCGCGGCCTTCAGTTGCTGGTGGTTGTAGATTTCGCCGTTCACCGCCAGTGCCAGCTGGCCGTCGGCAGACAGCAGCGGTTGCGAGCCGCCGGCCGGATCGACGATGGCCAGCCGCTCGTGGACCAGCAATGCGCCTTCGTCCAGGTACACGCCGCTCCAGTCCGGGCCACGGTGGCGCTGGCGCTGCGACAGTTCCAGCGCGTGCCGGCGCAGGGCGGGAAGATCGTCACCGGCCTGCAGGCCGAAGATTCCGAAGATCGAACACATGGCGGAGCTCCTGTTGGGGGATTTCACGAGGGGAAGGTGTTCGACCGGCCATCCAGGCCCGGGAAGGCTTCGCCCGGGCACAAAAAAACCCGCATCGGCCGATGCGGGTTTTCTGGTGTCCGGGCGTGTGTTGCTGTCTATCTACCCAGGGCGCAGTCCCGCATCGGCCGCGCACGATTATTCGCGCGCAGATTGTTGCGGTTGTTGTTATTGACGGCGGTGGCCAGGCGGATCGACATGGGATCGACCGTACCCCGGTTTCCGGCGCGGCGCAACAGTTGCGTTGGCAACCACACGTGAAGCGCATAATGGCGCGCCCCGCAATGTGTAATGGAAATGCAACACCGCACTGGATGCACCGCCGTACTGGCCGCCCTGCTCTGCCTGGGCCTGGCCGCCTGCCAGACCCTGCCCCCGCCCTCCAGGCTGCCACCAGCACAGCAGCAGGCCCTGGAACAACGCGGCAGCGACGGCAGCTTTGACGGCGCCTGGGATACCGCAGAGACCTTCGAGCGCTTCAACGACCCGCGCGCGGTCGCCTACTACGAGCGTGCCGCTGCGGTCACGCCCTGGACCTTCCACAACACCAAGGCGGAAGAAGCACTGGGCCGGATCTGGACCTCCGGCACGCTGCGGCATGCCGACAGCCCCCGCATCGATCCTGCACCGGTGCTGCGCGCTTCGTGGCGACGCGGCGAGCGCGCCTACCTGGCTGCGGCCAACCACGGCAATCCCTACGCGTTCCACGACTTGGCTGCAGCCTATCGCCAGCAGGGCGACGCACAGCAGGCACTGCGCTGGGACCTGCGCGCGATGATCTATCACCGCTATCCAAGCCGTTCCTCGCGACTGCCGGATGCAGTGGCCGCGCAGGCCGGCACCGTGCACCCGCTGGTCGCCCACCTGCAGCGTCGCGCGGCGCGTGGCGATGCCGAGGCGCAGGTGGATCTGGGCGCGCTGCTGGAACGCGGCGTGGGCGTGCCGAGCGATCCGGCGCGTGCGTTGCAGCTGTACCAGCGTGCCGGGGAACAGGGCAATGTGTTCGGCCAGTACTTTGCCGGGCTGCTGCTGGGCCGGAGTGCGCCGGGCGTGGAAAAGGACACCGAGGCGGCGGCACGCTGGTTCGCGAAGGCCGAAGCGCAGCGCTTCTACATGGCGGCGCCCGGCTACTGGAAAAAAGCGGTCGAGCCGCCGTTCTTCCTTTTTTCGGAATAGTAGAGCCGGGCCGTGCTCGGCTGCTTCTGCCGGTAGACATCAGCCGAGCATGGCTCGGCTCTACAGGGATGCAGCCCCGGCGGGGGGCGTGCCGACCAACGGTCGGCACCCACCATTCCCACCCACCGTCTTTACACCAGCAGCCGTTCCACCAGCCGCTGGTACAGCCCGGGCAGTGCTTCCAGTTCGTCCACGCGCACGTTCTCGTCCACCTGGTGGATGCTGGCGTTGACCGGTCCTACTTCGATGCACTGCGCGCCCAAGGGCGCGATGAAGCGCGCATCGGAGGTACCGCCGCCGGTACTTTCTTCCGGCGCGCGGCCGATGTGCTCGGCCAGCACTGCGCGTGCCGCGGCGCGCAGCGTGCCTTCCGGGGTGTAGAACGGCTCACCGCTGCGGTGCCACTTCAGCGTGTACTGCAGGCCATGCCGGTCCAGCAGTGCGGCGATCTCTGCTTCCAGCTTCGGCGCGTCCCAATGCGGGTTGTAGCGGAGGTTGAAATCCACTTCGAGCTCGCCGGGAATCACGTTGTTGGCACCGGTGCCGGCGTGGATGTTGGAAATCTGCAGGCTGGTCGGCGGGAAGCTCTCGTAGCCGTCGTCCCAGCACCGCGCACTCAGTTCGGCCAGTGCCGGCGCCGCCTGGTGGATCGGATTGCGCGCTTTCTCCGGATACGCCACATGCCCCTGCACGCCCTGCACGCGCAGCTTGGCGGACAGGCTGCCGCGGCGGCCCACGCGCAGCAGGTCGCCCAGCGTCGCGGTCGATGACGGCTCACCGGTGATGCACCAGTCGATGCGCTGCCCGCGTGCGGCGAACAGGCGTGCAACGTGGCGCACGCCATCGATGGCATCGCCCTCCTCGTCGCTGGTCAGCAGTACCGCCAGCGTGCCGGGATGATCGGGATGCGCGGCGACGAACTGCTCGGCGGCGACCACGAACGCAGCCACGCTGCCTTTCATGTCGGCGGCACCGCGCCCGTACAGCACGCCATCGCGGATCTGTGGGGTGAACGGGTCGCTGGTCCAGGCTTCGCGCGGGCCGGTTGGCACCACGTCAGTGTGGCCCAGCAGGACCAGCACCGGAGCGCCTTGGCCATGGGTCGCCCACAGATTGTCGACGTCGCCCAGGCGCAGGTGGTCACAGTGGAATCCAGCCTGCTTCAGCCGCGCCGCCAGCAGCGCCTGGCAACCCGCATCGTCCGGCGTCACCGAAGACCGTGCGATCAGCTCGCAGGCCAGGTCGAGGACGGCACTCATGCGTCGCCCAGGCCGAAGCGGGCCTTGAAGCCGTTGTCACTGAAACCCTGGCTGGCCTTGCCATCGGCGGTGACCACCAGCGGGCGCTTGATCAGCTGCGGGTACTCGCGCAGCAGCAGCTTCCACTCGGCCTCGGAATCGGCGGCCTTGCGGTTGTCCGGCAGCTGCCGCCAGGTGGTGGAGGACTTGTTGACCATCGCCGCCAGCCCCCCCAGCTGCGCGGCCCATTCCAACAGCATTTCCGGGCTGGGTTTGTTCTCGCGGTAATCGACGAAGGTGTACGGCACGCCGAAGCGGTCCAGCCACTTGGTCGCCTTCTTGCAGGTATCGCAGTTCTTCAAACCGTAGACAGTGGTGCTCATGGCCATCTGTGATGCTGGAAAACAGGGGTCCAGAATCTCACAACAGGCGCTCGGACACGACCCGGAACGGCACTCTCGGCAGGCGGAAGGCGAGGCCCGATTCAAGCGCTACGCCCATCGCCTGCAGGCGCGGGCAGTGCAGCTCGCCTTCCAGGTGCAGAGGCTGCAGGCTGCCGATGTCCACTGGCAGCGCGATACGGGTGCTGGCCCAGTACCGATCGCAGGTGCGGGCGATGGCTTCGTCCTGGCAGGTCAGGAAGCGCAGCAGGGCCTGGTGGCCACCGAACGCCGCCGACCATGCGTCGTGCCGCCAGCCATCGGCTGCCTGCCACTGCAGTCCCAACGCGGGTGCACTGCCCTGCCCGCCTTCAATCAGCGTGTGGCCACGACCCGCGGCATCCAGCACATGTTCGAAGCGGGTGGAAAGATGGGGCTGCATGGCATCACTGAACGCGCGCGCCCCGGCGACGAAGACCAGCTGGTCCATCACGTTGCGATCGAACAGCACCACCGGCGCTGCGTCCGGATCGTCATCGCGGCGCAGGTACCAGCGCCAGTTGCTCTGCCGCGGCGACGGCATCAGCGCGCGCAGCGGCCCGGCCAGTGCGGGCCCGAAGTGCCCGTGACGGTAGCTGAGGATGGTGTACGGCGTGCGCCCGGCATGCACCACGTAGTGATGGCCCGGTGGCGGCAACGGTGCATGGCGCACGTCGACCCACCAGCTCGCGTAGACCACGTCGCGCACATCGCTGGCCAGCGCCGGCATCGGCCAACGCCGTGACAGCGCGCGACGCAGCCGGCTCCAGCGGGATGCATGCAGCAGCCGCGGCAGCATCCGTCCGAACGCGGTGTCGGACGGATGCCGGTAGATCGCGGACTGCGCCAGGTCTTCCGGCGCAGTCACCTTCAGTCGGCCAGGCCGCGCAGCAGGTCGTTGACGCTGGTCTTGCTGCGGGTCCTGGCATCGACCTGCTTGACGATCACCGCGCAGTACAGCGAGTGGGTGCCGTCCTTGCTCGGCAGCGAACCGGACACCACCACGCTGTACGGCGGGATGTAGCCGTAGCTGATCTCGCCGGTGGCGCGGTTGTAGATGCGGGTGCTCTGGCTGAGGAACACGCCCATGCCGATCACGCTGTGGTGGCCGACCACCACGCCTTCCACCACTTCCGAACGCGCGCCGATGAAGCAGTGGTCTTCAATGATGGTCGGGCTGGCCTGCAGCGGTTCCAGCACGCCGCCGATACCGGCACCGCCGGACAGGTGGCAGTGCTGGCCGATCTGGGCGCAGGAACCCACGGTGGCCCAGGTATCGACCATGGTGCCTTCACCTACATAGGCGCCGATGTTGGTGAAGCTCGGCATCAGCACCACGTCCTTGCCGAAGTACGTGCCGCGGCGGGCAATCGCGCCCGGCACCACGCGCACGCCACCGCGGCGGAACTTCGCCTCGTCATAACCGGCGAAGCGCGATTCGACCTTGTCCCAGAACGGCGCCGGGCGCGCGTCGACCACCGCCATGTCGTTGACGCGGAAGTACAGCAGCACCGCCTTCTTCAGCCACTCATTGACCTTCCAGCCACCGTGGCCGTCCGGCTCGGCAACGCGGAATTCGCCGCTTTCCAGGCCATCGATCACCCGGTTGACCAGCGGCCTGGTCGAGCCTTCCAGTTCGTGCAGGGTCAGCGTGGCACGGCGCTCGAAGGCGCTCTCGATGCCGAACTTCAGTTCTTCCACGCCCGGCGTGGCCGGCTTGCGCAGCGACTTGCGGGCGATGGTTTCGGCGCGTGCGGCTTCTGCACTCTTGGCCGGGGCCTTCTTCGGTGCCGCCACCTTCTTCGCCGGCGCCTTCACCGCTGCGGTTTTCTTCGGCGCGGCAGCCTTCTTCGCGGCCGGCACGGCGGCAATCTTCTTGGCCGCTGCGCTCTTGGCGGTGGCAGCAGTCTTCTTAACAGGCTTGGTGGCCATCAGGCGGGGTCTCCGGCGTTTCGATCAGGGTCCAGGCAGGCCAGCATCGCGTCATGCAGCTGCTGCCGGGCAGGTTCAGTCAGGGGGAGGTCGTGTTCGTCACTGATCACGAAGGTGTCTTCGGCGCGTTCGCCGAACGTGGCAATGCGCGCATCATGCACGCGCAGGCCCTGGTTGCGCAGCACGAACGCCACATCGGCCAGCAGGCCGGGGCGGTCGGGTGCGACCAGGGCAAAACGGGTTGCGCCCGGTTCATCGCGGAACTCGATGCGCGGGGCAAAGCGGAAATGGCGCAGCTGGCGCGGCACCACCCGACGCGACGGGCGCAGTCGCGACAGGTCACCACTGAGTGCCTCGCGCAGCGCGGCCTCCAGATTGGCGCTGCTGCCATCGGCGAAGCTGTCGGCCGGGTTCACTTCGAAGGTATCGAAAATGGTGTCGGCCGGACCATCCAGCACGCGCGCGCGATGGATGCCGTAGCCCTTGCGGTCCAGGGTCATCACGATGGCGGCGAACAGGCCGTCGCGGTCCGGCGAATGCACGAACACTTCCAGTGCCGGGTCGTCGACGCTGATGCGGCGCACCTTCACCAGCGCCTGGCCCTGTTTCACCGGTACCAGCGCGGCGGCCTGCCAGGCCAGCTGTTCCGGGCGCAGGCGGATGAAGCCTTCGTCGGGCATCACGGCGAACTGGCGGTCGATGGTGGCATCGTCGTAGCCCTGCTCGCGCACCAGCGCACGCACGCTGTCACGCGCCTCGGCCACGCGCTCGGCGGCAGGCACCGGGTGCTCAAGGCCTTCACGCAGCGCGCGCCGGGTCGCGAAATACAGGTCGGCCAGCAGGCGGTCCTTCCACGCGTTCCACAGCTTCGGGCTGGTGCCGGCGATATCGGCACAGGTCAGCAGGTACAGGTAGTCGAGGCGGTCGCGGCTGCCGACCAGGGTCGCAAAGCGATGGATCACCACCGGGTCGGCGATGTCCTGCTTCTGCGCGGTCACCGACATGCGCAGATGCTGTTCGACCAGCCAGGCCACCAGTTCGGTGTCGGAGATGCTCAGGGCATGCGCCTGGCAGAACGCGCGCGCATCGACCGCGCCCAGTTCGGAGTGGTCGCCACCGCGCCCCTTGGCAATGTCATGGAACAGGCCGGCCAGCAGCAACAGCTCCGGCTTGCGCAGGCGCGGCCACACCTCATGTGCGATCGAGAAGCGCTCGTCGGCACGGCTGCTGGCGAACTGGCCGATGTTGCGCAGGACCATCAGCGTGTGCTGGTCCACCGTATAGACATGGAACAGGTCGAACTGCATGCGCCCGCTGACCTGGGCGAATGCCGGAATCCACTGGCCGAGCACGCCCAGCCGCGCCATGCGCGAAAGCGTATCGACCGGGCGCTGGCCACGCAGCAGGGCCAGGAACTGCTCGCGCGCATCGGAGTCGGCCTGGTCGTAGGCCGGCAGCAGCGGCAGCGATTCGGCCAGCGCGCGCGCGGTCAGCGAATGCAGGCCGCGCACCTGCGGATTGTTGGCCCAGCTGGAGAACAGCGCGAACACCTGGCCGATATCGCCACGCGGCCAATCGGCATCATTGGCCGCCAGGTAGCCGCGTCGCAGGGAAAAACCCACGGTCAGCGGTTCCGGCTGCGCCTCGCCATCGAACTGCTCCTCGAAGCGCTGCAGCAGGCGGTCGCTGATCCGGCGTACCACCAGCGCGGCGCGGTAGAAGCCCTGCATCATCTTTTCGACACCGAGATTCTCGGCATCGTCTTCGAAGCCCAGGCGCGCGGCCAGGGTCTTCTGGTAATCGAAGCGCAGGCGCTCTTCCGGGCGGCGTGCCACCAGGTGCAGGCCGAACCGCAACCGCGCCAGCACCGCACGCTCGCGCTTCAGCGCGGCCGCTTCGTCGGCACCCAGGTGGCCCAGGCCGACCAGCGCTTCCAGGTCGCGCACGCCGAAGGCGCGCAGCGCCATCCAGCCCAGCGTGTTGAGATCGCGCAGGCCGCCGGGGCCATCCTTGAGATCCGGTTCCAGGTTGTCGGCGGTGTCGCCGAAACGCTGGTGGCGGTTGCGCAGCTCTTCCAGCTTGGCCAGGAAGAAGGCACGTGCAGGCCACAGCTCACGGTCGTCGATAGCCTCGCGCAGCGCACGGCGGGCAGTGTCCTCGGCCAGGATCGGACGCGCTTCGATCAGCGCGGTCAACACGGTCTGGTCGGCAGCAGCCTCGCGGCACTGCGCGGCACTGCGCACCGCATGGCTGACCGCCAGCCCGCAATCCCACAGCAGCGCGAACAGGCGCGCCAGTGCGGATTCGTGTGCCAGCTGTGCCGGCGGGTCGCCGAACACCAGCAGGTCGATGTCCGAGCGCGGGAACAGTTCACCGCGCCCATACCCCCCCACTGCGAACAGCGACAGGCCGCTGTCGGCCGGCAGGCAGCGCTGCCAGGCCAGGCGGATCAGATGATCGGCGGCACGCGCGCGCAGCGCCAGCAGGCGCTCGATGTTGTCGCCCTGGTCGAAGCGGCGGTACAGGCGCGCGTCGGCCTGCTGCAGCGCCTGGCGCGCAGCAGCAGCCCATTCCGGGTCGTTGAGCGACGCGGCCGGCGTGTCCAGCAGCGAACTCGCCGGCAGCATCCTCAGGAGACCTGCGACTCGCCCGGCGACAGCGTCAGCACGTCGACGCCGGTCTCGGTGACCGCGATCATGTGCTCCCACTGCGCCGACAGCTTGCGGTCCTTGGTCACCACGGTCCAGCCATCCGGCAGCACCTTGTTGTAACGGGTGCCCTCGTTGATCATCGGCTCGATGGTGAAGGTCATGCCCGGCTGCAGCACCAGGCCCTGGCCCGGGCGGCCGTAATGCACCACCTGCGGCTCGTCGTGGTAGACCTTGCCGATGCCGTGGCCGCAGTACTCGCGCACCACGCTGAAACGCTCGCCTTCGGCGTAGCTCTGGATGGCATGGCCGATGTCGCCCAGGGTTGCGCCCGGACGCACCGCACGGATGCCGCGCCACATCGCTTCGTACGTGGTTTCCACCAGGCGGCGGGCCATCACCGACGGCGTGCCGACGAAGTACATGCGGCTGGTGTCGCCGTGCCAGCCGTCCTTGATGACGGTAACGTCGATATTGATGATGTCGCCATCCTTGAGCACCTTCCCTTCGCTGGGAATGCCGTGGCAGATGACGTTGTTGACCGAGGTGCACACGGTCTTCGGGAAGCCGCGGTAGCCGACGTTGGCCGGAATCGCGCCCTGCACGTTCACGATGTGGTCGTGGCAGATGCGGTCCAGCTCCTCGGTGGTGACACCGGGCTTGACGTGGGGGGTGACGATGTCGAGCACTTCACTGGCCAGGCGGCCGGCGATGCGCATCATCTCGATTTCCTGCGGGGTTTTCAGATTCACGCTCATGGCGCCCATTATCGCCGATCCGGCTGCAATCTGAACGAACGCCACCCAACTGGCGATCCGGGGCATGCACGGTTCCGGCAAGGAAAGTGAAAGCGTGACGATCTCCACCCTTTCGCACGCCTATTTATCACGGATTACAGACACTTACCCGCACAAGCTGGCCGCGACCGTCGTCAAAGCGGCCCTGAACGCGCCGCCTTCGCCTTGTTCAACAGACCTTCGGGTCAGGGAGGTTGTCCATGCGATCCACGTTCCGCTCACCGCTCGCCTGGGCCCTGACCGGACTGTTGCTGGCCGGCCCCGCATTGGCGGCCGATACCACGACCTTCAACGTCACCCTGGTGGTCACCAAGGCCTGCACGATCACGGCCGCGGCCGCCACCAACGTTGATTTCGGCACGGCGGCCTCGACCACGGCGACCCCCACCCTGGGCCAGGGCACGGTGACCGCCCAGTGCTCGGCCCTGACCCCGTACACGATTTCGCTGAACGCGGGCGCCAATGCCAGCACCGCCAACGATGTCACCACCCGCCGGATGAAGAACACCAATGCCGCGGTGACCGCCAACAACTTCGTCGGCTACCAGCTGTACCAGGACGCCGCGCATACCCTGGTCTGGGGCGCCACCTCAGGCACCAACACCCAGGCCGGCATCGGCACCGGCCTGGCCGTGCCCTACATCGTCTACGGCCAGATCCTGAACCTGAGCACCAACAACCCGGCCACCGGTAACTACCTGGATACGGTTACCGCCACGATCACCTATTGATGGAGCACGCCCGCATGGCCGGACCCCGCCCGTGGCGCGCCACCGGCGTGGCGCTGCTCGCCCTTTGCCTGCTGGCCACCGCCCCTGCCGGTGCTACCAGCCTGCAGGTCGCCCCCACCAGCCTCCAGCTTGAGGCCCGCCAGCGCGCCGGCGAACTGTGGCTGACCAACAGTGGCACCTCGCCGGTCAGGCTGCAGGTGCGCGTCTTCCGCTGGGTACAGCAGGATGGCCAGGAACAACTGCTGCCCACCGATGAACTGCTGGCCACCCCTCCGATGCAGGAACTGGGCGCTGGCCAGCAGCAGCTGGTACGGGTGATGCGCCCGAACCACGAACCGCCTGCGGCACAGCAGTACTACCGGCTGATCGTCGACGAAGTGCCTGACCTGGCGACCCGTGCCAACGGCATGCAGTTCGTGCTGCGCTATTCGATTCCGGTGTTCGTGCAACCCTCGGGCGGCAAGCTGGCGCCGCGCCTGCAGGCCAGCCTGGTCCGGCTGGAGGACGGACGCAATGGCGTGGAGGTAGCCAACACCGGCAACGCCTATGCACAGATCGCCGACCTGGCGCTGGGCAGCGCCCAGCGTCCGCGCATCGTGCACCCCGGCCTGCTGGGGTATGTACTGCCCGGGCAGGTGATGCGCTGGCCGATCGAGCGCACGGCCATCGACCGCGACAACGACCAGATCACGGCCAAGCTCAATGGCGAGTCGGAACAGACGCCGCTGTCGCCACCACCGGCTCGCTGAGGCGTTGATGGGCGCGCTGTTGGCTGCCCTGGCTCCTGCGGCGACCGAGGCCGCCGATGTGTCCGGCATGGCTGCTGCCGGGGCTGCGGATGTCTCCGGGGTGTCGGCCGATGCGATCCTGCCTGCCCCCACGCCCCTGACCGCCAGCCAGACGCTTTACCTGGACGTCTCGCTCAACAGCACGCCGCGCGGCCTGCTGCCGTTCACCGAAAACCGTGGCCGGCTGCAGGCCAGCCCGGAAGTGCTGCGCCAGCTCGGCTTCAGCGCCCGCGGCGATGCGCCGGTCTATCTGGACCAGATCAGCGGGGCCGTGGTGCGCTACGACGCGCATATGCAGACCCTGGCCCTGGACGTGCCACTGGACCAGCTGACCCTGCCGACCACCGTGCTCAGCCAGCCGCAGACCCGCGCACCGGCCGGCAGCGCCTCGCCCGGCCTGCTGCTGAACTACGACGTGTATGGCAGCCGGGTCGACACGCTCGGCAACCTCAGTCTCAGCTCTGAACTGCGCCTGTTCGGGATCGGCAACGGCACCTTCGAGAACACCGCGATCAGCCGCCGCTACCAGCAATCCGGTGACCGCCGCTGGCGTGGCGAGAGCGTGCGCCTGGACACCCGGTGGAGCCTGGACTTCCCCGACAGGGCGATGACCCTGGACGTCGGCGACTTCTACAGTGGTTTCGTCGATTGGACCCGGCCCGTGCGCATGGGTGGCCTGCAGATCGGCCGCAACTACGGCCTGCAGCCCTACCGCGTGCTGACCCCTACGCCCAGCTTCCTCGGCCAGGCGGTGGTGCCGTCCACGGTCGAGCTGTACGTCGATGGCCTGCGCCAGTACAGCGGGCAGGTGCCGGTCGGTCCATTCCAGCTGGCCGCGCAGCCCGGCATCAGCGGCACCGGCAATGCGCAGGTGGTGGTGACCGATGCGTTCGGCCGCATGCAGACGCTGGATTTCAGTTTCTATGGCACCCAGCAGCTGCTGGCCAAGGGCCTGTCGGACTGGTCGGTCGGCGTTGGCCGCCTGCGTGAGGATTTCGGCCAGCGCTCCTTCGCCTACGACGATCGCACCGTGGCCAGTGCCAGCTGGCGCGGCGGCGTCAGCGATGCCTTCACCGGCGAAGCACATGCCGAAGGCGGCGGTGGCCTGGCCCAGGCCGGCATCGGCGGCTGGTGGCTGCTCGGCGGCGCGGGCGTGTTCAACGCCGCCTATGCGCACAGTGACTATCACGGCCTGCAGGGCGGGCAATGGGCACTGGGCTACAGCTGGAACAACCGCCGGCTCAACGTCAACCTGCGCACCGTGCGCAGCCATGGAGATTACCGCGACCTGGGCGCACTGCAGGGCAACCTGCCGCCGAGCATCAGCGAACAGGCCACGGTCGGCGCCGATCTGCTGCGGCTGGGCACACTCAGCGCCAGCTACCTGCGACTGCGCTACCCCGACGGCGAGGACAACCGCTACGCCAGCCTGTTCTGGTCGCGCACCTGGAGCCAGCGCTGGTCGGCGTACCTGTCGGTGAACCAGAACCTGGACAAGAGCGATGACCGCAGCATCTACCTCTCGGTCACCGCCAGCCTGGGCAACAACCGCCAGGCCAGCCTGTCCAGCCAGCGCAATGGCGACAGCCAGAGCTGGGTGGCCGATGTCACCCAGCCGGTGCCCGGCGACGGCAGCGCCGGCGGTGTCGGTTGGCGCGCGCAGGTGCGCCATGGCGAGGATGGCAATGGTGGCCTGGCCGAAGTCGGCATCCTCAATGACGTCGGTCGCTACTCATTCGGCGCCTCGCGCCAGGGCGGCCTGAACTATGCCTACGCCAGCGCCAGTGGCAGCCTGGTGTGGATGGGCGGGCATGCCTTCGCCACCCGCGAGGTCTCCGACGCATTCGCGGTGATCAGCACCAATGGCGTCGGCGGCGTGCCGGTGCGGCTGGAAAACCGCCTGATCGGCGTGACTGATGATCGCGGCCTGCTGCTGGTCAGCCCGCTGTTGTCCTGGCAGCGCAACCGCGTCTCCATCGATACCCTGGACCTGCCCGAGGACATGCGCGCCGACCGCATCGAAGACTGGGTGACGCCACGCCAGCGCGCCGGGACCCACGTGACCTTCGCACTGCGTTCACGGCCGTCGTTGAGCCTGACCCTGCACGGCATGGACGGGCAACCGCTGGAGGTCGGCAGCGAGGCGCAGCTGCCGGACGGGCGCCAGGCGCTGGTGGGCTATGACGGTCTGCTGTACCTGGAAGACGTGGCCGCCGGCAGCGTGTTGTACATCACCACCAGCCGCGGCCAGTGCCGGGTGAAGGTGCCGGACCTGCCCAAGGTGGTGGCCACCGGTGCACGCCCCAAACCGGCGCCGCTGCAGTGCATTCCGGAGGTGGCGCAATGAAGGTGCTGCTGCTCGGATTGCTGCTGGTTGCCGGCCTGCTGGCGGCGGCACCGGCACGTGCCACCGCGGTCTGCACCGCCATCGCCGACCCGACGCTGCCGTTCGGCAACGTGAACAGCAATGCGCCCGGCGCAACCACCGGCACGCTCAACATCACGGTGTCCTGCACAACCGCTGCGTTGAGCCTGCTGGCCACCACTGGCGTGCGGGTCTGCGTGGGCATCGGCGCCGGCAGCGGCGGCGGCAGCAGCTCCAGCTGGCGCACGATGGCCACCAGCACCAGCGACACCATGAATTTCCAGCTCTACAACACCTCCAATTTCAGCCAGGTAACCGGGCTGACCCCGCGTGGCACGCCGCCGGCACAGGAACTGGCCATGACCTACAGCGTGCCGTTGCTGACCGGTGGCAGCGGTGCGCAGGCCACCCAGCTGTTCGCGCAGATCCCGGCCAACCAGATCCTGGCGTCGGGCGCCTACAGCAGTACGTTCAGCGGTGCGAACGTGGTGCTGACCTGGGCCTGGAACGAAGTGCTGCTCGGCACGGCCACCGTGCCCGCCACCTGCAACGGCGGCGCCACCGGTACCAACAGCGCCAGTGCCGCCTTCAGCTTTACCGCCACCGCCAACGTGTTGCCGCAGTGCGGAAGCTATGTCACCACCAACATGAACTTCGGCAACGTCACCGGCAGCATTCCCGCCAACATCGACCAGACCGCCACCTTGACCCTGACCTGCCTCAAGAACACGGCCTACCAGGTCAGCCTCAACAACGGCCAGAACAACCCCACCGCCACCAGCACGCGACGCATGGCCACCACCATCGGCGCCAGCACCTACTACCTCACCTACGAGCTGTACCGCGATTCCACACGCACCCAGCGCTGGGGCAACACGCTGACCGTCGATACCGCCAGCGGCACCGGCACTGGCAGCGCGCAGCAGCTGACGATCTATGGCCGGGTGCCGCCGGTCACCGGCCAACCGCCGGCCGGCACCTACAACGATGTGGTGCAGGTGACGATCACCTATTGATAGGTGTGCCGACCAACGGTCGGCACCCACCGGGCAGGCCTCGGTAGATCCACGCCATGCGCGGATGCGCGCATCACGCTTGCGCCAGGAGCAGTCGACTGACAGTCGACTCTACAGATTCGGCCGATCCAGCCGATACCGCGCAGCGAGATCTTTCAGCACGGTGGTTGGCAGGTGGTTCGCGCAATTCTGATCGGGGCGATGCTGGTCGCCAGCACGCCCGCATGGGCTGAACCCAGTCCCGCGCCGCTGCAGATCCGCCTGACCGTGGTCGAAGCCTGTCGCGATGACGCCGGCAGCACCCACTGCCCCGCCCCTCACCAGCGCAGCGACGCACCGCAACTGCCTCCCCAGGTCCGCGAGCTCGCACCTCCCGCCGACGAGGAAGACTCGACGTCCGCCGTAACCGTCATCTACTGATGCGGGCACTTCCGACCCTGTTGGCGATGCTGCTGGCGTGGCCTGCCGCAGCACTGGACCTGTTGCCGACCACACTGCAACTGCCCGCCGAAGGTGGCCAGGGCGAACTGTGGCTCTACAACCCCGGTCCCGGCCGCTGGCAGGGGCGGGTGCAGATCCTGGCGTGGGAACAGCAGACCGACGCCGAAGTGCTGCGCCCCACCGACCAGGTTCTCGCCAGCCCCACCCAGCTCGACATCCCGCCCGGTATCCGCCAGCGCATCTGGCTGCTGCCACGCCAGCCGACACCCGCTGTCGGTGAACAGGCCTATCGGGTCGTCCTGGCTCCCACCACACCAGGCCTGCAGCGCTATTCCCTGCCGCTGTTCCGAGGGCCCGCCACACCAATGACCCAGCCGCGGCTGTATGCAGGGATCGAACCGGGCCAGTCACATACCTTCCTGCGACTGAGCAACACCGGTACCCTGCACGCACGCCTGAACGATCTCGCCTACATAACCAGCGACGGCCGGCGCACCCTGCTGCTGCCGGGCCTGGCCGGCTATCTGCTGGCCGGCCGTGAGCGCCGCTGGGCCCTGCCCGCCCACGCCGATGGCTACGCCGGCGGTCATTTCCAGGCCCGGCTGCAGGATGGGCGCGTGGTCGATCTGGCCGCTCCAGACCCGGCAATTGCAGCCAGCGCACCGAGCGGGCTATAATCGACCGGATTCCTGCCGCCTGCGTGCGCGGGAGCCCGTCCACACCGGACGTCACCGGTGAATCCACACCTGCTGCCCCCATCCGTGCCGGGGTGCTCCGCAAGGAGTTCGGCCACGGAGGCAACAGGGAAGCCCAACCCCGGAACCGATCGCGCTTCCACGCGTCCCGCATACCTATCCCCGCGGGCGGAATCGCTGGTTCCATATCAGGAGTATTGCAATGCCCCAGGTCACCATGCGTCAGATGCTGGAAGCCGGCGTCCACTTCGGCCACCAGACCCGCTACTGGAACCCGAAGATGGCTCCGTACATCTTCGGCGCCCGCGGCAAGATCCACATCATCAACCTGGAAAAGACCGTCCCGCTGTTCAACGACGCGATGAACTTCATCTCGTCGGTTGCCCAGAAGCGCGGCACCGTCCTGTTCCTGGGCACCAAGCGCAGCGCCCGCGAAACCATCAAGGAAGAAGCCGAGCGTTGCGGCATGCCGTTCATGAACCAGCGTTGGCTGGGCGGCACCCTGACCAACTTCCGTACCGTCAAGCAGTCGGTTGCCCGCCTGAAGGAACTGGAAGCCGGTGAAACCGACGGCACCTTCGAGAAGCTGGTCAAGCACGAAGTGCTGGGCCTGCGTCGCGAGCGCGACAAGCTGGAAGCCTCGCTGGGCGGCATCAAGGACATGAACCGCCTGCCGGACGCCATCTTCGTGATCGACATCGGCCACGAAGACATCGCGATCAAGGAAGCCAAGAAGCTGGGCATCCCGGTCATCGCCGTGGTCGACACCAACTACAACCCGGAACTGGTTGATTACGCCATCCCGGGCAACGACGACGCCATCCGCGCTGTGCAGCTGTACGCCCGCGCCGCTGCCGACGCCGTGCTGGAAGGCAAGGCCGCTGCTCCGCACGCCGCTTCGGTGCGCGAGGAAGAGTTCGCTGAAGCCGCTGCCGAAGGCGAAGAGAAGCCGGCCCGCCGCGCTCCGGCCAAGAAGGCTGCCAAGAAGGGCGACGACGCCCAGGCCTGATCCAGGCCCCGGGGTGGACGCCCGGCGTCCACCCTCCCTGCACGCAGCCCTTGGCGCGTGACAGGACCGTGTCACACGGGCCGGCCACCATGCCGGCCCTACCCCTTTCTTTCGTGAGGTAATCCCGTGGAAATCACTGCTTCCCTGGTCAAGGAACTGCGCGAGCGCACCGGCGCCGGCATGATGGAATGCAAGAAGGCGCTCACTGAAGCCAACGGCGACATCGACGCTGCTGCTGAAGCCATGCGCAAGTCCGGCGCTGCCAAGGCCGACAAGAAGGCTGACCGCGTGGCCGCCGAAGGCCGTCTGGGCCTGGCCCAGGACGGCGGCAAGGCCGTGCTGGTCGAAGTCAACTCGGAAACCGACTTCGTCGCCAACGATGACAACTTCAAGTCCTTCGTCAATGCCGTTGCCGCTGCCGCCCTGGCATCGGGCGCCACCGACGTCGAAGCCGTGAAGGCTGCCAAGCTGGCCGATGGCCGCACCGTTGAAGAAGCCCGCGCCACCGCTGTGCAGACCCTGGGTGAGAACATCCAGATCCGCCGCATGGTGAATGTCGACACCACCGGCAACATCGGTGCGTATGTCCACACCAACGGCAAGGTCGGCGTGCTGGTCGATCTGATCGGCGGCGACGTCGAGCTGGCCCGTGGCCTGGCCATGCACGTGGCTGCGCTGAAGCCGCCGCACAACAAGGCTGCGGATGTTCCGGCCGACTTCGTCGAGAAGGAAAAGGAAATCGAGCTGGCCAAGATGTCCGAAAAGGACAAGGCCAAGCCGGCCGACATCCTGGAAAAGATCATCAGCGGCAAGATCAACAAGATCGTCAGCGACGTGACCCTGTACGGCCAGACCTACGTGCTGGGCGACACCACCGTCGAGCAGGTGGTCAAGGCCGCTGGCGCCGATGTTGCTGGCTTCAAGCTGCTGATCGTCGGCGAAGGCATCGAGAAGGTGGTGGAAGACTACGCCGCCGAAGTTGCCAAGGCGATGCAGGTCTGATTCCAGCCCTCGGGCTGTGAAACGACCAGAAGGAGCCGCGGGAAACCGCGGCTCTTTTTTTATGTCCGGGAAGATGGGGGGCGCCCATGCACCACTGTGGCTGCCCCCGATCTCCGAGGGTGCCCTGCTCTCTGTGGGTACTCCCTGCTCTCTGTGGGTGCGCACCGTGGGTGCGCACACCGGCACCAGAGGGCTTTGCGTTGCGCGCGAATCAAGCCGATACTCGGCACAGGGAATCAACAGTCATTTAGCAGGAACGAAAATCGCGGACTGTGATGCATTCCTAGGTATTCTTGTCCCAATGGAATTGAACGACCCGACATGCCTCCCGAGCTGACAGCTGCCCTGGCGCTCTGCCGCAACCTGCCCTCGCCACCCGGTATTGCCCTGCGCATCATCGAACTGGCACAGGACCCGGAAGCGGATATCGCCACCGCCGCCGACATCATCGCCATCGACATGGCGCTGAGTGCTCGCATGCTGCGCATCGCCAATTCGCCGCTGTACGCCAGCCGCCGCCGGATCGAGAACCTCGGCCAGGCGCTGACCATGCTCGGCCTGAATGCCACGATCAGCCTGGCCCTCGGTTTCACCGTCACCCAGGGACTGACCGGCGGTACCGGCGCCGACCACGACCTGCGCCAACGCGCCTGGAAGCGCAGCATCCTCAGCGCGCTGGCCGCCAGCCAGCTGGGCCAGGCCCGCGGCCTGCGCCGGCTGGAAGAACTGATGCTGGCCGGCCTGCTGCAGGACCTGGGCGTACTGTGCCTGGCCCAGGCCGAATCGGAGCGCTACCTGCCGCTGCTGCGCGAAGCGCGCGACAACATCGATCTGGTCGCGCGCGAGCGTGACGAACTGGGCTGCAGCCACGCCGAGGTCGGCGCCTGGGTGGCCGAGCAGTGGGGCCTGCCCCGCTATCTGGTGGAAAGCATCAGCCACAGCGAAGACCTGGACGCTGCGGAATCGCCGTTCCAGGCCTGCGTGCAGCTGTCCGGCGCGGTGGCCGACATCTGGCTGGACGATGACGCCGATGCCGCCCGCGAGCGCGCCCTGCAGCAGGTGCATGACCGCCTTGAACTGGACAGCGCCCGTTTCGACCAGGTCCTGACCCGCATCAGCGAGGCGCTGCCGGACATCGCCAGCCTGTTCGAGGCCGGCCTGAATTCCCCCTTGCGGGTGCGCGAGCTGATCGACCACGCGCAGGAACTGGCGACCCTGCGCAACCTGCGCGAGCTGCAGGATGCCGACCAGGCCCGTCGCCGCGCCGACGAATTCGAAGCCCGGGCCAAGCGCCTGGCAGACCAGGCCCATCGTGACGCCCTCACCGGCGTGCTCAACCGGCGCCAGCTGGAAGCGGTGCTGGAGCAGGAATTCCTGCGCGCCGGTCGCCAGGGCTGGCCGCTGTCGGTGGCCTTCATCGACCTGGACGACTTCAAGAAGATCAACGACGCCCATGGCCACCTGACCGGCGACGAGGTGCTGCGGGCCTTTGCCGGCAAACTGCAGGGCCAGCTGCGCCACAGCGACACCGTGGCCCGCTTCGGCGGCGAGGAGTTCGTCGCGCTGCTGCCCAACACCAGCGAAACGGTAGCACTGGACGTGATCCGCCGGGTGCTGGCCAACATCGTTGCCACGCCGATGGCCGAACTGGAAGGCGGCCCACTGTTCGTCACCTTCTCCGCCGGCGTGGCCACCCAGGGCGGCTACGAACGCTTCGCCGACGTGCAGGACCTGCTGCGCGCCGCCGACGACGTGCTGTACCGCTCCAAGAACCTCGGCCGCAACCGGGTGATCGCGCGCTCCCCCGGCGCCCTCGGCCACGACGAGCTGTCAGCGACCGCGGGCGCCGAGCTGGGCTGAACGGGAAGCCCCGGATAACCGGGGCGGATGCCAGGATTTTGCGCCGCAGTGCACAAAACACTTTGGCCCGACGCCGCATGCGCGTAGAATCGCCCGCGATTTCCACGCACCCGAGGTCCCCATGTCCAAGCTCGCCTATCGCCGCATCCTTCTGAAACTATCCGGGGAGGCGCTGATGGGAGATGAGGACTACGGCATCGACCCGAAGATCATCAACCGCCTGGCCCGTGAGGTCATCGAAGCCCAGCAGGCAGGCGCCGAAGTGGCGCTGGTGATCGGCGGCGGCAACATCTTCCGCGGCGCCGGCCTGGCCGCGGGCGGCATGGACCGGGTCACCGGCGACCAGATGGGCATGCTGGCCACCGTCATCAATGCCCTGGCCATGCAGGACGCCCTGGAGAAGCTGGGTGCCAAGGCCCGCGTGATGAGCGCGATCAAGATCAACGACGTGTGCGAGGACTACATCCGCCGCCGCGCCATCCGCCACCTGGAAAAGGGCCGACTGGTGATCTTCGCCGCCGGCGTCGGCAGCCCGTTCTTCACCACCGACTCCGGTGCCGCCCTGCGCGCGATCGAGATCGGCGCCGACCTGCTGCTGAAGGCCACCAAGGTCGACGGCGTGTACGACAAGGACCCGAACAAGCACAGCGATGCGGTCCGCTTCGACAGCCTGAGCTACGACGAAGTGATCCGCCGCGGCCTGGAAGTGATGGATACCGCGGCCTTCGCACTGGCCCGCGACAGCGACCTGCCGATGCGCGTGTTCGACATGGGCCAGCCGGGCGAGCTGCTGAAGATCCTCAACGGCGAGAACATCGGCACCCTGGTCCAGGGCCGCGATCCGGCCTGAGCCTGAGCGCGCGGCGACAACCGGGCCGATTCAGGCCCGGCAGCGTCCCGTATTCGCCTATAATCGCCCGATTCCAGATACATCCAGGACCGGGCGATGCTCAACGACATCAAGAACAACGCGCAGACGCGCATGGCCAAGAGCATCGACGCTCTGAAGCACACCCTCACCTCCATCCGGACCGGGCGTGCCACGCCAGCCCTGCTGGACCGCGTGACGGTCAATGCCTACGGCAATGCCAGCACCCCGCTGAACCAGGTTGCCTCGATCTCCAACGCCGACGCGCACTCGCTGCTGGTCACCCCGTTCGACAAGGGCATGATCAAGGAGATCGAAAAGGGTCTCTACAACGCCGAGTTCACCCCGAACACGCTGGGCACCGCGATCCGCATCAACATGCCGCCGCCGACCGAAGAGCGCCGCAAGGAACTGGCCAAGCAGGTGCAGAAGGAAGGCGAAGGCGCCAAGATCGCGATCCGCAACATCCGTCAGGACGCGAACAAGGAAATCGCCAAGCTGGTCAAGGACAAAGCGATCAGCGAAGACGAAAAGAAGCGCGGCGAAGACGACATCCAGAAGCTGACCGACGCCAACATCAAGGACGTCGACAAGGTCGTCGCCGACAAGGAAAAAGAACTGCTGTCGGTCTGAAGTCGATGCCTTCAGTCCCGCCTCCGTTGCCGGCCGCCCTGCCCCGCCACGTCGCCATCATCATGGATGGCAACGGGCGTTGGGCACAGCAGCGCCGCCGCCCGCGCGTGATCGGCCACCGCGCCGGCGCGCGCGCGGTCAACCGCACCATCGAGCGCTGCCTTGAACTGGGCATTCCGGCGCTGACCCTGTTCGCGTTTTCCAGCGAGAACTGGGGCCGGCCGCAGGAAGAAGTCGACGCCCTGATGAAGCTGTTCCTCGGCGCGCTCGACCGCGAAGTGGACGAGCTGCACCGGCGTGGCGTGCGCGTA
Source organism: Stenotrophomonas sp. YJH_SMC_8 (assembly GCF_059371315.1). Classification (NCBI taxonomy): domain Bacteria; kingdom Pseudomonadati; phylum Pseudomonadota; class Gammaproteobacteria; order Lysobacterales; family Lysobacteraceae; genus Stenotrophomonas; species Stenotrophomonas sp. YJH_SMC_8. Next base: position 26,462 of record NZ_JCAFUL010000016.1, read on the forward strand.
CGCTTCATCGGCGAACGCGAGCGCTTCGGTGCCGGACTGGTCAGCCGCATGCAGCTGGCCGAGCAGCGCACCGCCGACAACACCACCCTGACCCTGTCGATCGCCGCCAGTTACGGCGGTCGCCAGGACATCGCCCGTGCCGCGCGCGCGCTGGCCGCTGAAGTCGCCGCAGGTCGCCTGCTGCCCGAACAGATCGACGAATCGCTACTGGGCAGCCAGGTCGCCCTGGCCGACCTGCCGCCGCCGGATCTGTTCATCCGCACCGGTGGCGACACCCGCATCAGCAACTTCCTGCTGTGGCAGCTGGCCTACACCGAGCTGTGGTTCACCGAGGCGCTGTGGCCGGACTTCGATGCCGCCCTGCTGCAGCAGGCGCTGGATGCCTATGGCAGCCGCGAGCGTCGTTTCGGCCTGACCAGCGCCCAGATCGCCGCACTGGCCACCGAGACCTCCAGCCCATGACCAAGACCCGAGTCCTTGCCGCGCTGATCATGGCGCCGGTCGCCATCGCCGCGATCCTGCTGCTGCCGACGCAATGGCTGGCCGCCGCCGCCGCCGCCGTGCTGCTGATCGGCCTGTGGGAATGGCTGAAGCTGGCCGGCATCGAAGACACCCTCGCGCGCACCGTGCTGCTGGTGCTGAACCTGCTGCTGATGGTGCTGCTGGTGTGGGCCGATGGCAGCACGCTGGTGCTGTTCCAGATCACCACATTGGCGGGTGTCGCCTGGTGGCTGGCGGCGCTGGTCTGGCTGCGCTTCTTCAACTTCGGTGCCCAGCCGACGGCCCCCTCCCGGATCGTGAAGATGCTGGCCGGCACCCTGGCCATCGTTCCGGCCTGGGCGGCGCTGGTGCTGATCCACGCTGGCGGTGATCCGCCGGGCAAGCAGGGCCACCTGTGGCTGCTGGCCGCGCTGGCACTGGTGTGGGCAGCCGATTCGGGCGCCTATTTCGCCGGCCGTCACTTCGGCAAGCACAAGCTGGCGCCGCGGATCAGCCCCAACAAGACCTGGGAAGGCCTGTTCGGCGGCCTGCTGGCCGGTGTCGCCGTGGCCGTCGGCCTCGGTTGGCTGGCCGGCGTCGACGTCGCCCACCTGCCGGGCCTGCTGATCACCTCGGTGGTGGCGGTATTCGCGTCGGTGCTGGGTGATCTGTTCGAAAGCCTGATCAAGCGCCACGCCGGTGCCAAGGACTCGGGCAACTTGATCCCGGGCCATGGTGGCGTGCTCGACCGCGTCGACGGCGTCCTCGCCGCCGTGCCGGTGTTCGCGCTGGGCAAGGAAATCTTCGGGTTCTGACCATGAATGCTGTCGCAGACCTGCGCCGGGTCGCCGTATACGGCGCCACCGGCTCGATCGGTGCCTCCACGCTGGACGTGATCGCCCGCCACCCGCAGCGCTACCAGGCCACGGTGCTGGCCGCCGGCCGCCAGGTGCAGGCGCTGCTGGCGCTGTGCCGCCAGCACAAGCCCGCGCACGCGGTCATCGCCGACGAAACGCTGTTCACCGAACTGCGCGACGGCCTGCGCGATGCCGGGCTGTCCACCGAAGCCCACGCCGGTCATGCCGCACTGGACCAGCTGGCAGCAAGCGACGCCTGCGACACCGTCGTCGCAGCCATTGTCGGTGCTGCCGGGCTGTCCTCGACCCTCGCCGCCGCTGCGGCCGGCAAGCGCATCCTGCTGGCCAACAAGGAATCGCTGGTACTGGCCGGCGAACTGCTGACCCGCACCGCCGAGCGCGCCGGCGCCGAGATCATTCCGATCGACAGCGAGCACAGCGCGATCTTCCAGTGCCTGCGTTCGCGCGACGCCAGCATCGACGGCGCCGGCGTGCGCCGGATCCTGCTGACCGCGTCGGGTGGCCCGTTCCGCGGCCGCAGCCGCGCCGAGCTGGCCGAGGTCACCCCGGCCCAGGCCGTGGCCCACCCGAAGTGGTCGATGGGCCCGAAGATCTCGGTCGATTCGGCGACGTTGATGAACAAGGGCCTTGAAGTGATCGAGGCCCACCACCTGTTCGCGGTGCCCGGCGAGCGCATCGAGGTACTGGTGCACCCGCAGAGCCTGGTGCATTCGCTGGTCGAGTTCGTCGACGGCTCGACCCTGGCCCAGATGGGCCTGCCGGACATGCGCACCACCCTTGCGGTCGGCCTGGGCTGGCCGCAGCGCATCGAATCAGGCGTGGCCGGACTGGACCTGCTGGCGCAGGGCCGGCTGGATTTCGAGGCACCAGACACCGACGCCTTCCCCTGCCTGGCGCTGGCCTGGCAGGCCATGCAGGCCGGCGGTACTGCCCCGGCGGTGCTGAACGCCGCCAATGAAGAGGCGGTTTCAGCATTTCTTCAGGGCCGGATCGGTTTCCTGACCATCCCGGAGCTGGTTGCTAACGCTCTTTCAACACTGCCGACGCAAGCAGCCGATACACTGGAGATCCTGTTGTCCGCCGACCAGCGGGCACGCCAGCTCACCCTGAACGCCATCGACGCCGCCTGAACGACCGCCTCGCCCAGCATGACGCCGCCGCCCCTGCCCGCCACTGTGAGCCTGCATGACTGACTTCATCGGATCGGTCTGGTGGATGATTGTCAGCCTCGGGCTGCTGGTCACGTTCCACGAGTTCGGGCATTACTGGGTCGGCCGCCTCTGTGGGGTCAAGATCCTGCGCTTCTCGGTCGGCTTCGGCCGCCCGCTGTGGTCGCGCCGCGACAAGCACGGTACCGAGTTCGCCATTGCCGCCATCCCGCTGGGTGGCTACGTGAAGTTCCTCGACGAACGTGAGGTCGAGGTCCATCCCCACGAGCGCGGCCAGGCCTTCAACCACAAGACCGTGTGGCAGCGCATCGCCATTGTTGCTGCAGGGCCGATCGCCAATCTGCTGCTGTGCATCCTGCTTCTGTGGGCGATGTTCGTGATCGGCAAGCAGGACTACTCGCCGACGATCGGCCGGGTTGACGGCATCGCCGCCAGTGCCGGCCTGGCCAGCGGTGACCGCGTTCTGCGGGTGGATGACCGCCAGGTCGCCACCCTGGGCGAGGCCAGCATGGCGCTGACCGCCGCCGCGATGGATCGCCGCGACGTCAAGCTTGAAGTACTCGACCCTGCGGACCAGGTGCGCGTGCGCACCCTGCCGCTGTCGCAGCTGCCCGCCGGTTTCGATGAACGACGGGTGCCGATCCTGGCCGGGCTGTATTGGCAGTCGTGGCTGCAGCCTGCACTGGTCGACTCGCTCACCGCCGATTCGGTGGTCACCGGACTGCTGCAGCCGGGCGACCTGATCGTGGCGATCGACGGCCAGCGCATCGACAGCGTCGACCAGGTGATCGGCGAGATCCAGGCCCTCGGCCGTGCCGGAGGCCCTGGCATGATCGAGGTCCTGCGAGGCGGTGAACGCCTTGCACTGGAAGTCACGCCCCGCCAGGGCAAGGATGGCAAGGGCAATCCGGTCTGGCAGATCGGCGTCGGCTTCCCCACCACCTACAGCCCCGCCTACGACACCCTGCTGCGCTATGGGCCGCTGGATGCGGTGACCGTCGCCGTACGTGAAACCGGCCGGCTTGCCGCCGATTCGCTGGGCATGATGGGCCGCATCGTCACCGGCAAAGCCTCGCTGCAGAACGTTTCCGGGCCCGTCACCATTGCCCGCGTGGCCAATGTCTCGGCCAAACGCGGCCTCGACTGGTTCCTGCAGTTCCTTGCCCTGCTGTCACTCAGCCTGTGCATCATCAACCTGTTGCCGATCCCGATCTTGGACGGCGGCCACCTGCTGTATTACCTTATCGAGTTGGTCAAGGGCAGCCCGCTGAGCGAGCGTGCCATCGCCGCCGGCCAATACATCGGCCTGGCGTTGCTGGCCGGGCTGATGGGGTTGGCGTTCTACAACGACATCCTCGGCCTGGTCCCGCGATGAACTTTTCCACGTTGTTGCCGTCTACAGCGTCGGCATCCCGCACCAATGAAATCGACCTTCCTACCGGACGTGACATGACGCGACTCCCCAATCGCCGCCTGCTGGCCCTCGCCCTCGCCGCCGTCACCGGCGCTCCCGCCCTGGCCCAGGCAGCCGAGCCCTTCACTGTCAGCGACATCCGCGTCGACGGCCTGCAGCGCATCAGCTCGGGCACGGTGTTCACCTACCTGCCGGTGGAACGTGGCGAGACCATCACCGACAACAAGGTCGGCGAGACCATCCGCGCCCTGTACAAGACCGGCTTCTTCGAAGACGTGCAGCTGGACCGCCAGGGCAGCATCCTGGTGGTGACGGTCAAGGAACGCCCGGCGATCAACAAGCTGACCGTGACCGGCAACAAGGACATCAAGTCCGAGCAGCTGCTCAAGGGCCTGTCCGACATCGGCCTGACCGAGGGTGGCACCTTCGACCGCCTGAGCCTGGACCGCGTGACCCAGGAACTGCGCCGCCAGTACAACGACCGCGGCAAGTACACCGTCGAGATCACCCCGACCGTGAGCCCGCTGGACCGCAACCGCGTCGACATCGCGATCGCCATCAAGGAAGGCAAGGCGGCCAAGATCCGCCACGTCAACCTGGTCGGCACCGAGAAGTTCGAGAGCAAGGACATCCTGGAGACCTGGGAGTCCAAGGAGCACAACTGGGCGTCGTGGTACCGCCGTGACGACCAGTACTCCAAGGAAAAGCTGTCCGGCGACCTGGAAAAGCTCAACTCCTGGTACCTGGACCGCGGCTACGTCGATTTCAGCATCGATTCCACCCAGGTTTCGATCAGCCCCGACAAGCGCGACATGTTCCTCACCGCGGGCGTAACCGAGGGTGCGCAGTACAAGATCTCCGAGATCAAGGTCAGCGGCGACACCATCCTCCCGCAGGAGGACGTCGAGCGCATGGTGATCCAGAAGTCCGGCGACACGTTCTCGCGTGCCCTGCTGGAATTCAGCTCTGACACCATCACCAACTCGCTGTCCAACATCGGCTATGCGTTCGCCAAGGTGAACCCGATCCCGACCACCAACCGCGCCGACCAGACCGTGGCCATCAACATGCAGGTCGTTCCGGGCCCGCGCGTGTCAGTGCGCCGCATCCTGTTCCGTGGCAATACCCGCACCTCCGACGAAGTGATGCGTCGGGAAATGCGCCAGTTCGAGAACAGCTGGTACTCGCAGGCCGCGATCGACCGCTCCAAGATCCGCCTGCAGCGCCTGGGCTACTTCGAGTCGGTGGACGTCGAGACCCCGGCCGTCAGCGGCAGCAACGACCAGGTCGACGTCGTCTACAACGTCAAGGAAACCACCTCCGGCAGCTTCGTGTTCGGCCTGGGCTACTCCCAGTCCTACGGCATGACCACCTCGGTGCAGCTGTCGCAGAACAACTTCCTCGGCGGCGGCAACCGCGTGTCGGTCGAAGCCTCGCGCAGCAGCTACCTGCAGCGCTACGGCTTCAGCTACACCAACCCGTACTTCACCGACGACGGCGTGTCGCTGGGCTACAACCTGTCCTGGCGTGAACTGGACTACTCCGACTTCAACACCGCGCAGTACAACAGCACCAATGGTTCTGCGCAGGTGGTGTTCGGCGTGCCGCTGACCGAGACCGATACCGTCTCGCTGATGTTCGGTATCGACAGCAACCAGATCACGACCTACCGTGGCTCGACTCCCGCCTCGATCATCGATTACATCGATGCGGTCGGTTCGCGCACCTTCCATGCCTGGCGCACCGAGCTCGGCTGGGCGCGCGACTCGCGCAACGATTACTTCATGCCGACCCGCGGTACCTACCAGCGCATCGGCCTGGAAACGACCCTGCCAGGTTCGACCATCGAGTACTACAAGCTGAACTACCAGATCAGCAAGTACTGGCCGATCATGCCGTCGCTGGTGATCAACACCCGCGCCGAAGTGGGCTACGGTGATGCCTACGGCAAGGACTACACCCGCACGATCACCGACGCCGACGGCAAAACCCGTACCGTCACCGCCAGCGGCCTACCGTTCTTCGAGAACTTCTACGCCGGTGGTACCAACTCGGTACGCGGCTTCGAGGACAACACCCTCGGTCCGCGCGAAGTGACCCAGGGTTACCCGGAAGGCCAGCCGCTGGGTGGTTCGCTGAAGACCGTCGGTTCGGTCGAAGCCTACTTCCCGCGCCTGTTCGACAGCCCGTCGGCCCGCGTGTCGGCCTTCGTCGACTTCGGTAACGTCTACAACGGCACCAAGAACTTCAAGGCCAACGAGCTGCGCGTGTCCTCCGGTGTCGCCCTGCTGTGGCGCGCCCCGGTCGGCCCGATCTCGATCAGCTACGCGTTCCCGCTGAAGAAGGAAGACGGCGACAAGATCGAACGCCTGCAGTTCACGTTCGGTGGGCAGTTCTGACGAACCGCCCTGCGGTTCATCAGAACTGCACGCGCATCCCTCCTATCCCCCGCGCCGTCGGCGCGCCCCCCTTAACAAAGGGGGGCTCTCCACCAGACGGAGCGCGAAGCGCCGGGCACTGCCCGGCGTTTTCGTTTAGCCCGGATGCGGGAAGCGCGCACCCCGCTTTTGATCTTTTCTGTTTTTCCGTGGCCGGCACTGGCGCCAGACCGTCGAAGGTCGGACGGGGCGGGGCTGCGGGGGTGTGAGCCGCATGGATGCGGCGATCAAGGCTACAGGGACGTACTTGCGCCGTCCCCCGCGGCTCCGCCCCGTCCGACCCGGCCCATGAACCTGGCTCTGCCGGCCACGAGGGGCCTCGCCGTTGGCCGCAGAACGCCCCCCGCATGACCGCAATGGCGTCACACGTTAAACTCCCGCCGTGAATACTCCCACCTACACCGCCCAGCAACTCGCCGAGCAGTTCGGCCTGCAGGTCCATGGCGACCCCGCCACCGCCATCCATGGCGTGGCCACCCTCGCCCATGCCGGTCCTGGCCAGCTGACCTTCCTCGCCAACCCGCGCTACCGCGCCCAGCTGGCAGACAGCCAGGCCTCGCTGGTCGTGCTGCGCGCCGACGATGCCGAGGCCGCCCCCGGCGCCGCGCTCGTGGCCAAGGACCCGTACACAACGTTCGCCAAGATCGCAGCGCTGTTCGACATCGCACCGACGCGCCCGCCGGGCATCCACCCCAGCGCCGTCATCGATCCCAGCGCCCAGGTCGCCGCCAGCGCGCATATCGGCCCGTTCGTCTCCGTCGGCGCACGCAGTGTGGTCGGTGAGAACTGCATCATCGGCACCGGCAGCGTGATCGGCGAGGACTGCAGCCTGGACAGCGGCTGCGAGCTGATCGCCCGGGTCACCCTGGTCACCCGGGTCAAGCTCGGCAAGCGCGTGCGCGTGCATCCGGGCGCCGTGCTCGGCGCCGATGGCTTCGGCTTGGCGATGGACGCCGGCAAGTGGATCAAGGTGCCGCAGCTCGGCGGCGTGCGCATCGGCGACGACTGCGAAATCGGCGCCAACACCTGCGTCGACCGCGGTGCGCTGGAAGACACCGTGCTGGACGAGGACGTGCGCCTGGACAACCTGGTGCAGATCGCGCACAACGTGCAGATCGGCGCGCACTCGGCCATCGCCGGCTGCACCGGCATCGCCGGCAGCGCCAAGATCGGCCGTTACTGCCTGCTCGGTGGCCACGTCGGCGTGGTCGGCCACCTCGAGATCTGCGACAAGGTCGTGATCACCGGCAAGTCGGTGGTCCGCAATTCCATCCATGAGCCGGGCGAGTACTCGTCCGGCACCCCGTTGACCGACAACCGCACGTGGCGCAAGAACGCCGCGCGCTTCAAGCAGCTGGACGCATTGGCTCGCCGCGTCCTGGCTGCTGGCAAGGAGAAAGAATGAACGACACGCTGCAGCTTCCTATCGACGTCTGCCAGATCCAGGAACTGCTCCCGCACCGTTACCCGTTCCTGCTGGTGGACCGGGTGCTTGAACTCGACATCGAGGCCAAGCGCATCCTGGCGCAGAAGAACGTCAGCATCAACGAGCCGTTCTTCCAGGGCCACTTCCCGGGCCGCCCGATCATGCCCGGCGTGCTGATCATCGAAGCGCTGGCCCAGGCCGGTGGCGTGATGACCCAGCTCACGCTCGGCCGCGATGCGCAGTCCAAGCTGTTCTACATGGTCAAGGTGGAAAACGCCCGCTTCAACAAGCAGGTCGTCCCCGGCGACGTGCTGATGCTGGATGTGCAGATGAAGCGCCTGATCCGCAACATGGGCTGGTACTACGGCGAAGCCAAGGTCAACGGTGAAGTCGTTGCCTCGGCCGAGGTCATGTGCGCCGGTGCCAAGGGCTGATCCACGGGAGGCAGCAATGACTGACAACGCACCACGGATCCACCCGACTGCCGTCATCGATCCGGCCGCGCGCCTGGCCGACGACGTCCAGGTCGGCGCGTTCACCCTGATCGGTGCCGATGTCGAAATCGGTGCCGGTACAGTGGTGGGCCCCCACTGCAGCATCCACGGCCCGACGAAGATCGGCCGTGACAACCGCTTCGTGGGCCACGCGGCGGTCGGTGGCGAGCCGCAGGACAAGAAGTTCGCTGGCGAACGCACCGAACTGGTGATCGGCGACCGCAACGTGTTCCGCGAGTTCGTCACCCTGAACCGTGGCACCGGCGGTGGCGGCGGCATCACCACCATCGGCAACGACAACTGGATGCTGGCCTACACGCACGTGGCGCACGACTGCCATGTCGGCAACTTCTGCGTGTTCTCCAACAACACCACGCTGGCCGGCCACGTGACCGTGGGCGACTACGTGATCATCAGCGGCTTCGCCGGTGCCCACCAGTTCTGCCGCATCGGTGCGCACGCCTTCCTCGGCATGGGCGCGCTGACCAATGGCGACGTACCGCCGTTCACCATGGTCGGCACCGATTCGCTGGGCCGCCCGCGCGGCATCAACAGCGAAGGCCTGAAGCGCCGCGGCTTCGATGCCGAGCGCATCTCCGCCATCAAGCGGGCCTACCGCACCCTGTACGTGGCAGGCCTGCCACTGGCCGAAGCCAAGGTGCAGCTGACCGAACAGGCGCGTGACAGCGATGACGTGAAGGCGATGCTGGACTTCATCGAGCACGCCGAGAGGCCCCTGCTGCGATGAGCAGCTCGACCGGCCAGGCGCCGGCCGGCGCTGCCGTGATTCCGCTGGCCTCGATGGCCGGCAGCGTCCCTGCCCAGCGGGTGCTCAGCGAGCGCCCGTTGCGGATCGCCCTGGTGGCCGGTGAGGCCTCCGGCGATCTGCTCGGTGCGGGCCTGGTGCGCGAACTGAAAGCACGCTTTCCCAATGCCGAATTCGCCGGCATCGGCGGCGATGCCATGCGCAGCGCCGGCTGCCAGACCTGGCACGACGCCAGCGAACTGGCGGTGATGGGCCTGACTGAAGTACTGCGCCATCTCCCACGCCTGTTGAAACTGCGTTCGGCGTTCCGCCAGCGTGCGCTGGAATGGCAGCCGGACGTGTTCATCGGCATCGACGCGCCCGACTTCAACCTGGGCATCGAGCGCTGGCTGAAGCAGCGCGGCGTGCGCACCGTGCACTACGTCAGCCCCTCGGTCTGGGCCTGGCGCGAGAAGCGGGCGGAGAAGATCGGCAGCAGCGCCGACCTGGTGCTGTGCCTGTTCCCGATGGAACCGCCGATCTATGCCAAACAAGGCATCGACGCGCGCTTCGTCGGCCACCCGATGGCCGATGACATTCCGCTGCAGGGCAACCGCGAGGAGGCCCGTGCCGCGCTTGGCCTGCCGACCTCGGCCAAGGTGCTGGCAGTGTTGCCAGGCAGCCGCCTGGGCGAGATTTCGCGCCTGGGCGAACCGTTCTTCGAGGCCGCATGGCAGGTCTCCGAACGCATCCCCGGCCTGCACGTGGTGGTGCCCGCGGCCAACCCGGCCTGCAAGCGCCTGATCGAAGAGCAACTGTCACGCTCGGCGCTGCCGGTGGCCTTCTCGCACGTACTCGACGGCGAGGCACGCAACGCGATGATCGCCGCCGATGTGGTGGTGCTGGCCTCCGGCACCGCGACGCTGGAGGCGATGCTGGTCAAGCGGCCGATGGTGGTCGGTTACCGCGTCAACGAGCTGACCTACCGCCTGGTCAAGGCGCTGGGCCTGATCAAGGTCGACCGCTTTGCCCTGCCCAACATCCTGGCCGGCCAGGACCTGGCACCGGAACTGATGCAGCACGACTGCACGCCGGACAAGCTGGCGGCGGCCATCCAGCAGTGGTTCGACCACCCGCAGCGGGTGACCGACCTGCAGGACACCTATGCCCGCCTGCACGAGCGCCTGCGCCGCAATGCCTCGGCCCGCGCGGCCGACGCGGTGGGCGAGCTGCTGATGCGCGACCAGGCCCAGGCATGAGCCGCCGCCACGCCGCAGCAGCCAGCCTGGCCCTGTTCGACGGCGCCGCCGTGGTCGAGCCGGAGCGTCTGGTCGCCGGCGTCGACGAAGCCGGCCGTGGTCCGCTGGCCGGACCGGTCGCGGTGGCAGCAGTGGTATTCGATCCATCCCGGCCGCGCATCAACGGCCTGGACGATTCCAAGCAACTCACCGCAGCCCGCCGCGAGCAGCTGCATGACCGCATCATCGAACGTGCCCTGGCCTGGCACGTGGTGCTGGTGGACGCGGACACCATCGACCGCCTGAACATCTACCAGGCCACCCTGCAGGGCATGCGCGACGTGGTCGCAGCGGTGGCCCACGTGGCCGGCTTCGCCCGCATCGACGGCAACGTCGTGCCCAAGGGTCTGGTGCTGCCGGCGCAGGCCCTGGTCGGGGGTGATGGCATCGACCGTTCGATCATGGCCGCCTCGATCCTGGCCAAGGTCTCGCGCGACCGCTACATGCAGGACGTACACGCCCGCCACCCTCAGTATGGGTTCGAGCAGCACAAGGGCTATGGCACCCCGGCTCACCTGGCCGCGTTGCGCCAGCACGGCCCCTGCGAGGAGCACCGCCGCAGCTTCGCGCCGGTACGCGAGTGCCTGCAGGCCGAGCAGGCCGCCACGATCGCCTGAACAGCCGCCGGGCATGGCCCGGCGCTACCACGGCAATGTGAACGCACCCGGTAGCGCCGGGCCATGCCCGGCGGTATTCGCGCAATCGACGTACCGTCAAGTCCTTGTCGCCTCCCCCCGCCCTCGCTACCCTGACCGGGCACTCCAGCGCTTCCCGACCCCGGCGACGATTCCCCCGTCGGCACCCGGGGCCCGCGCGCTCCAACCTGGTCCGGCATGTCCAACTCCCGCTTCGTACATCTCCACGTCCACACCGAGTTCTCGCTGGCGGACTCCACCATCCGTGTGCCGGCCAAGCCGGACCAGGCGGACCCGAAGAAGGCCAAGCAGGCCAACCTGCTGTCGCGCTCGGTGGAACTCGGCCTGCCCGCATTGGCGGTGACCGACCTCAACAACCTGTTCGCCCTGGTCAAGTTCTACAAGGCCGCCGAAGGCGTGGGCATCAAGCCGATCGCCGGTGCCGACGTGCTGATCGCCGAGGAAGGCCAGGACCCGTGGCGGATGACCCTGTTGTGCCGCGACCGTGAGGGCTACCTGAGCCTGTCGCGACTGCTGACCCGCGCCTGGATGGAAGGCCATCGTCCGGAAGGCGGTGTGGCCATCCACCCGGACTGGCTGAAGGCCGGCAACGCCAACCTGTTCGCGCTGGCCGGCCGGCAGAGCCTGGCCGGGCGCCTGGCGCTGGACGGCAAGCATGAGCTGGCCGAGCAGCAGCTGGCCGACTGGCAGCGCGTGTTTGGCGATGGCCTGCACCTGGAACTGACCCGTACCGGCCGCGAAGGCGAGGAAACCTTCAACCAGTTCGCGCTGATGGCGGCCGGCCAGCGTGGCCTGCCGGTGGTGGCCAGCAATGATGTGCGCTTCCTGTCGCCGACCGATTTCAGCGCGCACGAAGCGCGCGTGTGCATTTCCACCGGCCGCGTGCTGGACGACCCCAAGCGCCCGCGCGAATACAGCGACCAGCAGTACCTGAAGTCGGCCGAGGAGATGTGTGCGCTGTTCGCCGACATCCCCGATGCGATCGACAACACGCTGGCGCTGGCCGAGCGCTGCAACATCGAGATGCGGCTGGGCACCTACTTCCTGCCCAACTACCCGGTGCCCGACGACGAGACCCTGGACACCTGGATCCAGAAGATGTCGCGCGATGGCCTGGAAGAGCGCCTGGAGAAGAATCCGCTGGCGCCGGGCAAGACCCGCGAAGAGTACTTCGAGCGCCTGGAATTCGAGCTCAACACCATCATCAAGATGGGCTTCCCAGGCTACTTCCTGATCGTGGCCGACTTCATCCAGTGGGGCAAGAACCAGGGCATCCCGATCGGCCCGGGCCGCGGTTCGGGTGCCGGTTCGCTGGTGGCGTGGGCGCTGAAGATCACCGATCTGGACCCGCTGCCGTACAACCTGCTGTTCGAGCGCTTCCTGAACCCGGAACGCGTGTCGATGCCCGACTTCGACATCGACTTCTGCATGGACCGCCGCGACGAGGTGATCGACTACGTCGCGCGCAAGTACGGGCGCGAGCGCGTCAGCCAGATCATCACCTACGGCACCATGGCCGCCAAGGCGGTGGTGCGCGACTCCGGCCGCGTGCTCGGTTTCCCCTACGGCCTGGTCGACGGCGTCTCCAAGCTGATCCCGAACATCCTCGGCATCCACCTGAAGGATGCACTGGGCAAGGGCAAGGAAGGCCCCAGCTCGGAAATGGCCTCGCCGGAGCTGATCCAGCGCTACGAGACCGAGGACGATGTCCGCGACCTGATCGACCTGGCGCTGCAGCTGGAAGACCTGACCCGCAACGCCGGCAAGCACGCCGGTGGCGTGGTGATCGGGCCCGAACCGCTGAGCGAGTTCTGCCCGCTGTACGCCGAACACGACGAGAACGGCCTCGGCAAGAACCCGGTCACCCAGTTCGACAAGAACGACGTGGAAGAAGTGGGCCTGGTGAAGTTCGACTTCCTCGGCCTGCGCACGCTGACCATCATCGACTGGGCGGTGAAGGCGATCAACAAGCGCCACGAACGCGCGGGCATCCCGCCGGTGGACATCGCCGCGATTCCGCTCGACGACACGCCCACCTACAAGGACATCTTCGCCAACGGCAATACCGGCGCGGTGTTCCAGTTCGAATCCTCGGGCATGCGCCGCCTGCTGAAGGACGCGCGCCCCGACCGCTTCGAAGACCTGATCGCGCTGGTGTCGCTGTACCGCCCCGGCCCGATGGACCTGATTCCCTCCTTCAACGCGCGTAAGCACGGCCAGGAAGAAATCATCTATCCCGATCCGCGCACCGAAGCGATCCTGAAAGACACCTACGGCATCATGGTGTACCAGGAGCAGGTGATGCAGATGGCGCAGATCGTCGGCGGCTACTCGCTGGGCGGCGCCGACCTGCTGCGCCGTGCGATGGGCAAGAAGGTGCCGGCCGAAATGGCCAAGCACCGCGAGATCTTCCGCGAGGGCGCGGCCAAGGACGGCGTGGACGAAGCCAAGGCCGATGCGATCTTCGACCTGATGGAGAAGTTCGCCGGCTACGGCTTCAACAAGTCGCACGCCGCCGCCTACGCGCTGGTCAGTTACCAGACCGCGTGGCTGAAGCGCCATTACCCGGCCGAGTTCATGGCCGCGACGCTGTCGTCCGACCTGGACAACACCGACAAGGTGGTCGGCTTCCTCGACGAAGTACGCAACCTCGGCCTGACCGTGCTGCCGCCGAAGGTGAACCAGTCGGCCTTCATGTTCGAAGCGGTCACCCCGGACACCATCCAGTACGGCCTGGGCGCGATCAAGGGCGTCGGCCAGGGCGCCTGCGAAGCGGTGGTCGACGAGCGCCTGAAGGGCGGCGAGTACAAGGACCTGCTCGACTTCTGCACCCGCGTCGGCTCGGCCAAGCTCAACCGGCGCACGCTGGAAGCGATGATCAACTGCGGTGCGCTGGACGAGCTCGGTCGCAACCGTGCCTCGCTGATGCTGCAGCTGCCGGAGGTGATCAAGGCCACCGACCAGATGGCACGCGAGCGTGCTTCGGGGCAGAACTCGCTGTTCGGCGGCCCGGACCCGAGCGCGACCACAATCCAGCTGGACCTGCCCGAGGCCGAGGAATGGCCGTTGCTGCAGCGCCTGAACGGCGAGCGCGACACGCTGGGCTTCTACCTCAGCGGCCACCCGTTCGATCCCTGGCGCGATGATGTGCGCGACTTGGTCGGCAACGATCTGGGCTCGGTGGAGAAGATCTGGAGCGCCAACAGCGGTGGCGGCGGTGGCGGCGAAAAGCGCTGGCGCCCGGAAGTGCAGACCGTGCTGGCCGGCCAGGTGGTCGGCGTGCGCCGCAAGGGCGAGAGCCAGATCTTCATCCAGCTGGAAGATGGCCGCGGCCGCGTCGAGTGCAGCGCGTTCTCCGACGCGATGGCCGAGTTCGGCCACCTGATGACCAAGGACCGCATCCTGGTGGTCAAGGGTGGCCTGCGCGAGGACGAATTCAACGGCGGCTACGCATTGCGCATCCGCCAGTGCTGGGACTTCGATGAGGTCTGCGCCAACTACGCCACGCGGCTGTCGCTGCGCCTGGACCTGCGCCAGCAGCGCCCGGTCTGGGAGCGCATCGACGCCCTGCTCGACCGCCATCGCCCCGGACGCACCCCCCTGCGCCTGGACCTGCTGCTGAAGGGTCCGCAGGGCGGCGTCGCCGGCATGCTCGATGTCTCCGGGCAAAGCGCGGTGCGCATCGATTCCAAGTTGATGGAGGCGCTGCGCGCCGACCCGGCCGTGCGCACGCTGAAGGTGCGCTACAGCCCACCGTGGGCCAGCTGAGGCTGGCTCCCTGGTTTTCCTGAACCCCCTGTTTCCCCGTTCCAAGTATCAAGGACGATTGCCCATGAAGACCCTGCTGTTCCCGTTTGCCGCCGCTCTGGCCCTGGCCGCCTGCTCGCCGTCGAAGATCGAGTTCCAGATCGACAACCCGACCGACACGCCGCTGGCACTGAGCATCGATGGCAAGGACCTGCCGGTGGCCGCACAGGGTTCGCGCCCGATCTCGCTCGCCGTCGGTGAGCACCGCCTGCACACCGACAAACTGGGCGACGTGCGCTTCATCGTCTACGTCGATGGCCGCGGCGGACTGATCAACCCGACCCTGAGCGAGTACGTGGTCGCCCGCGAGATCTACGTCACCGACGAGAGCAAGCTGAAGAACTTCGGCACCGGCAAGGCCGGCATCGAGCTGGGTGGCGTCGACTTCGAAGGCCCGTTCGAGAAGCACCACGAACTGTTCATCGACAAGACCTGGACCTACGGCGTGCGCGAGCCCTTCCCGAAGGAAAAGGTGGTGGCCCACGTCGACTCCAGCGGTGGCCAGATCGTGGCCAAGGTGTTCACCGCCCCCGACTTCATCGCCTACGTCGAAGAAGGCATGGGCGAGCCGGGTGCGTTCAAGCGCGAGCAGCCGGCCGGCTACGTGGCCCCGGCCTACAGCCTGGAACCGGCCCCGGCCAGCCTGCCGGCGCTGGTACCGGCCTTCGAGACCCACGCCGGGCCGCTGCGCGAGGTCTATGCGCACTGGCTGAAGGCCACCACCGCCGATGAACAGAAGGCCCTGCGCAAGCAGGACTTCGCCGCGCAGATGGCCTTCACCTCGGCCACCGCCACGCTGGGCAGCGGGCTGGGCCGGGAGGCCAACGAGGCCTACAACGACTTCGTCTCCCAGCGCAGCCAGTTGATGGGCCGCAGCGCCCTGGTGGTGCCCTGAACTGACTGGCGCCCCCTGCCTGGCTGCGCTACCGTCGCCTTCCAGACGAGGGCGTACGGGTGGTTTGCACGCATTCGGCTAGAATTCCCCTCTTCTTTACACGACGGCTTCCGATGAATCCGAACTACCTCGACTTCGAGCAACCCATCGCCGACCTGGAAGCCAAGATCCAGGAACTGCGCAACGCCAGTGCCGGGCCGGCGGTCAATGTCGAGGCGGAAGTGCACGCGCTGCAGGACAAGCTGCGCATGCGCACCGCGCAGATCTTCCGCAACCTGACCTCGTGGCAGGTGCTGCAGCTGGCCCGCCACCCGTCGCGCCCGTACACCGCCGACTACCTGCGCATCATCTGCGATGAGTTCCAGGAACTGGCCGGTGATCGCGCCTTCGCCGACGACAAGGCCATCATGGGCGGCCTGGCCCGCATC
This sequence comes from Stenotrophomonas sp. YJH_SMC_8, assembly GCF_059371315.1. Classification (NCBI taxonomy): domain Bacteria; kingdom Pseudomonadati; phylum Pseudomonadota; class Gammaproteobacteria; order Lysobacterales; family Lysobacteraceae; genus Stenotrophomonas; species Stenotrophomonas sp. YJH_SMC_8. The sequence continues at coordinate 42,590 of NZ_JCAFUL010000016.1, forward strand.
AATGGCCGTTCCGTGATGGTGATCGGCCACCAGAAGGGCCGCGACACCAAGGAAAAGATCAAGCGCAACTTCGGCATGCCCAAGCCGGAGGGCTACCGCAAGGCCCTGCGCCTGATGAAGATGGCCGAGCGTTTCGGCCTGCCGGTGCTGACCCTGATCGACACCGCCGGCGCCTGGCCGGGCATCGACGCCGAATCGCGCGGCCAGTCCGAAGCGATCGCACGCAACCTGATCGAGATGGCCGAACTGAAGGTGCCGATCATCTGCACCGTGATCGGTGAAGGCGGCTCCGGCGGCGCGCTGGCGCTGGGCGTGGGCGACCGCACCGTGATGCTGGAGTACTCGGTGTACTCGACCATCACCCCGGAAGGCTGCGCCTCGATCCTGTGGAAGGACGCCGGCAAGGCCAAGGACGCTGCCGAGCAGCTGGGCCTGACCGCCCCGCGCCTGAAGAGCCTGGGCCTGGTCGACAAGGTCGTGCGCGAGCCGACAGGTGGCGCCCACCGCAACCCGACGCAGATGGCCAAGCGCCTGAAGGCCGTGCTGCTGAACGAACTGGATGCGCTGGAAAAGCTGTCCACCGAGCAGCTGCTGGAGCAGCGCTACGCGCGCCTGCGCAGCTACGGCACCTACGAAGCCGCCTGAGGTAGTGCCGGCCGCTGGCCGGCAGCATCCGGGTAATTGCACAAACGAAAGAGCCGGGCAGATGCCCGGCTCTTTCGTTTGTGCCCTCACGGCATCCACGCATGGCGCGGATCTACCTGGCGTGTCCACGCATGGCGCGGATCTACCCGCTGGGTCAGAACGGCTTGGCCAGCACCAGCCACACGATCGGAATGAACGCCAGCAGCGGGATCTCGTTGATCCAGCGCAGCGCGCGCGAGGACGGCAGCGCGCGGCCCTTGGCCACGCCCTTCAGCAGGCGACCGATCCAGATGAAGTACGCCAACAGCAGCACCACCAGCCCCAGCTTGGCATGCAGCCAACCGGCGCCGCCCGGCGCGACCATGGTCGGGAATTCCGGAATGACCCTGTAACCCAGCCACAGCACCAGGCCCAGCAGGAAGGCCAGGCCGAACATCGAATGACCGAAGCGGTACAGGCGCAGCCCCATCAGCTGCAGGCGCTCGGTCACGGCCGGCTGGCCTGCGGTCTCGGCCAGGTTCACCAGGATGCGCGGCAGGTAGAACACCGTCGCCATCCAGGCCACCACGAACACGATGTGGAAGGTCTTGACCCAGTAGTAGCTCTGCATGCGCTTGCTCCGGCGGCTGGCGTGGATGGGCGGCCATTCTCGCATGCCGTGGCGAAGCCGCCGCAGGCACGTACGCCGCGACACATCGACGCATGGCGCGTCGCAACACCGTACGATAGGCGCCGTTTTCCCCGATCGCGCACCGCCCCATGGACAAGACCTACGACGCCGCCTATTTCCAACGCTGGTACCGCCGTGCCGACATCGGCGGCAGCGCCCGCCTGGCGCGAAAGGTCGCCCTGGCCGTGGCCAGTGCCGAGTACTACCTGGAACGACCGATCCGCAGCGTGCTGGACATCGGCTGCGGCGAAGGCGCCTGGCGCGCACCGCTGCTGAAGCTGCGTCCGAAGGTCGAATACCTGGGCTTCGACAGCAGCGAGTACGCTGTTCGCCGCTACGGCAGGACCCGCAACCTGCACCTGGCCAGCTTCGGCGATTTCGCCTGGCTGCGGCCCTGCGCTCCGGTCGACCTGCTGGTCTGCTCGGACGTGATGCACTACGTGCCCGACCGCGAGCTGCGCGCCGGCCTGGCCGGACTGTCCGAACTGACCGGAGGGGTAGCCTTCCTGGAAACCTTCGCTGCCGAGGACGCGTTCGAGGGCGACCACGACGGCTTCCAGGATCGCCCGGCGCGCTGGTACCGCCGCACGCTGGGCCGGCATGGCCTGCAGCCGGTAGGGTCGCACTGCTGGCTGGGCCCCGCCCTGGCAGGCGACGCGGCGGCGCTGGAACAGGCGTGAATCCGGATTCATTATTTTCAGCCGACTTAACCTGCGGGACACCCGGATGGGATATGCTGCGCGGCAACATATGACCATACATATTCGGTCGTCATGCTCTATCAACTGCACGAACTGACCCGCAACCTGCTCGCCCCCTGGGTGCACCAGGCCCAGGCCAACGCCAGGTTCTTCGCCAACCCGGGCCACTGGTGGTCGCAGATGCCGGGTGCCGATCGCCTGGCCGCGGTCAACGAGTTGTTCCATCGCATCGGCAAGGATTACGAGAAGCCCGAATGGGGCATCAACGAAATCGATGTCGATGGCGAGCGCGTGCCGATCGTCGTGCACGAAGAAGTGAGCAAGCCGTTCTGCAAGCTGCTGCGCTTCAAGCGCCACAGCAATGAAGCCGACCAGCTGCACACCATGCTCAACCAGCCGTTCGTGCTGGTGGTAGCGCCGCTGTCCGGCCACCACGCCACCCTGCTGCGCGATACCGTGCGCACCCTGCTGCGCGACCACCGCGTGTACGTCACCGACTGGGTGGATGCGCGCATGGTGCCGGCCAGCGAAGGCGAGTTCGGCCTGGACGACTACATCGCCTACATCCAGGAATTCATCCGCCACCTCGGCGTGGAGCGCCTGCACGTGGTCAGCGTGTGCCAGCCGACCGTGCCGGTGCTGGCCGCGGTTTCGCTGATGGCCAGCCGTGGCGAACCGACGCCGCGCACGCTGGTGATGATGGGTGGCCCGATCGATGCGCGCTGCAGCCCGACCGCAGTGAACAACCTGGCCACGCAGAACCCGCTGTCGTGGTTCGAGAACAACGTCATCCACACCGTGCCGCCGAGCTATCCCGGCGCCGGCCGTCGCGTGTACCCGGGCTTCCTGCAGCATGCCGGCTTCCTGTCGATGAACCCCAGCCGTCATTTCAGCTCGCACTGGGATTTCTATACCGACCTGGTCAAGGGCGACCTGGAAGACGCCGACGCGCACCGTCGTTTCTACGACGAATACAACGCCGTGCTGGACATGCCGGCCAAGTACTACCTGGATACCATTTCCGTGGTGTTCCAGGACTTCCTGCTGCCGCGTGGCGAGTGGGTGGTCAACGGCGAGAAGGTCGATCCGTCTGCCATCCACGATACCGCGCTGCTGAGCATCGAAGGCGAGCTGGACGACATCGCCGGCCTCGGCCAGACCGAAGCGGCACAGGCACTGTGCACCGGCATCAGCGCTGACCGCCGTGAGCATTTCATCGTGGGAGGTGCCGGGCACTACGGCATCTTCAGCGGCCGCCGCTGGCGCGAAGTGGTGTATCCGAAGGTGCGCGACTTCTTCGCCGCGCATGCCGAAGCACCGGCGGCGAAGGCGACGAGGAAGAAGAGCAACGTCACCCCGCTGCGGCGCAAGGCGGGGTAAGTCCCCGCTCTGCCCGGAAGCCCGGGGTCGGATCCTTTTCCAACGGAAAGGGCTCTGACCCCAGTTCGACCGGATCCGGGGTCAGAGCCCTGTTCTGCGAACGGGGATCCGACCCCGACCGCTTACAGCCGCACCAGCAGGTTCTTGGCGATCAACCCATGCAGCTTGCCGATGCCGCGTGCCAGATGCATCGTCAACAGCAGCAGCAGCACGCCCACCGCCGCGATCACGATGCCCACCAGCGGCGACGCCGCCATCGGCAGCACGTTCACGCCGTCGACGTACACGCCCGGAATCTCGCCACTGAAGATCGCCGCCACCGGCGCCCAGATCAGGCCCAGCGACAGCGACAGCAGCGTCACCGCGATGGTGAAGTAGATGACGCCCAGCGGCAGCATCAGCACGAAGTACAGCAGCGTCAGCCAGGTGCGGCCGTCGGTGAACATGTCGCCGATGCGCTGCAGCCAGGTACGGCTGCGGTCGGTGTAACGCGGACGGCGCGGCATGCGCTCGCCCAGCAGCGCCTCCACCAGCCGCCCTTCCAGCAGCGCCAGCCCGCGCACCGAGCCGAAGAACAGCACGGTCAGCGGAATGCCGACGATCAGGATCAGCAGGCCCAACGACAATGACAGGCCGGTCACCACCCAGGTGAAGAAGAAGATGCCGGTAGCCAGCGACAGCAGCATGTAGAACAGCGCGCCGTAGGTATGCGGATCGGCCACCACGCCAAAGAAGCGCGCCAGCAGCGAGCGTTGCTCCGGCGCCGGCGGCGGTGCGGCCGGCTCGACGCCACTGGCTTCGGCCGCCGCACGCAGTACCGGCGCGGTATCCGCACGCGGCGTACGCAGCGCGCGGTTCACCGTCACTTCGGTCTCGCGGTAGATCTCGGCCACTTCGTCCGGCGCACCGTAGCTGCCGGCCACGTCGGCGATCACCTCGGCCTCGCTGCGGCCGGGCTGCGCGGCCAGCTCCGAGCGCAGGTACTCCTCGGCGTCGTACAGCGCGTCCTGCACCATCGCCGGGTCGGCGCCTTCCAGCGCCGCGCGTAGCTGCGCCAGGTACTGCGGGATGGTGGTCGGCAGGGCGCGGCCTGCCAGGCTCGGGTCGTTCATTGCGGTACCCCCTCCAACACGGAATCGACGGAATCGCGGGTGGCCTGCCAGGCCTGGCGCCACTGCGCCAGCACCTCGCGGCCACGTTCGTTGATGCGGTAGTAGCGCCGTGGCGGCCCGCTGCTGGACGGCTCCACATGGCTTTCCAGCAGGCCGGCACCTTCCAGGTTGCGCAGCACCGGGTACAGCGCGCTCTGCTTGCCGCTCAGCACCCCCTCGCCCACGCGCTCCAGCTCCTTGGCGATCAGGTAGCCGTACAGCGGCTCCCCGGCCCGGGCCAGCACCGCCAGCAGGGCCAGCGACACCGTTCCGGCGCTCAGCTCCTTCTGGAACTTCTTCAGGTGGACATCGTCTTCGACCATGACCGGCCCTCCACTACGTTGAAGTCCACAGTAGTGCGAAGTTCGGTATAGCGAATGTGTCGTTAGTCACTCTGCCGGTTGGCGAGGGCCGGATGACCACCTGGCCGGCAGGCCCATTGGCTTGCTTGTCCCTCTGCGAGCCGCGGCATACCGTCACCTTCCAACAGCGCAGCGGCTGATCCAGCTCCTGCGAGCACGACGGTCCCGGGAGTATCCACTTATGACTGAGTTTTATTATTGCGACTTCTGGTTTGGCGCAAAGAAGTCCGCCCGAAACATAATCAGTGAATCCGAAGCCAAATCGAGACATGAGAGCCAGGCTCGCTATACGGTTCTCGTTGGCTCCCCCAACACGCCATCCGCGATTATCGATGTGCTGTTGGACAAAGAAATGATTGGCGTCGACTTTCTGGATGAACATCTAAGGGAGCGCCTGACGTATCAATTCCAGCAGGTAGCGCCGGGAAATCTGTTCCTGAGCATGGCGGTACATAGAACGTTCGATGAGAAGAGTGGCGGCATTGCCGAAGGGACCAGCTACCTCTTCAATGAAGATGGTCGGCTTACGATAACCAGGGAGAATTTTTCACCTCATCATCTGGAAGAGTCTTCAACTACGCACGATCCGACAGGCAACTATGAACCTGTTCCTGTCTTCGGCCATTATTCCGGTCTAATTGCAGAAGAAAGATAGGCGTTGATGCCAGACCGATTGGATTGTCCAAGAGGCGGCGCGCAGGCTGACGCGATTGCCCTACATCTCGCTTGGCGATGTGGTCTCTAGTCGCGCAGAATCGAAGCCTCGTTCATGTTCCGGGGATCCCATGCCGCACCGCCGTCGCCTTGCCCTGACCGCCCTCGCCCTGGCCTGCCTGCTGCCCTCGCTGGCCAGCGCGGCCACCCCGTACCGCAGCCCACAGCAGATCCTCGACGCTTCGGCGGCCAGCGACTGGCGCACCCCGGACCCGGCCAACCTGCTGTACATGGACCTGCCGGCGGGGCGGGTGATCATCGAGCTGGCGCCGCAGTTCGCCCCGCGGCACGTGGCCAACATCCAGACCTTCGCCCACGAGCACTTCTGGGACGGCACCAGCATCTACCGCTCGCAGGACAACTTCGTTGTGCAGTTCGGCGATGCCGACGCCGATGACGCGGCCAAGGCCAAGCCGTTCGGCAGCGCCGTGCGCAAGCTGCCGGCCGAGTTCGAACGTGCCAGCACCGGCCTGAAGGTGAGCGTACTGCCGGATCGCGATGGCTGGGCGGCACAGACCGGCTTCGTCGACGGCTTCCCGGTCGGCCAGGACCCGCAGGCGGGCAAGGCCTGGCTGGCGCATTGCTACGGCATGCTCGGCGCCGGCCGCAGCAACGAGGAAGACAGCAGCATCGGCGCCGAACTGTACGTGGTGACCGGCCAGTCGCCGCGCCAGCTGGACCGCAACATCACCCTGGTCGGCCGCGTGCTGAAGGGCATGGAGCTGCTCAGCGCGATCCCGCGCGGACCGGCGCCGATGGGCTTCTACACCGACCCGAAGCTGCGTACGCCGATCGTGTCGATCCGCCGCGCCAGCGACGTGCCGGCGGCCGAGCGCACGCCGATCCAGGTGCTGCGTACCGATTCGAAGACCTTCGCCGATACGGTGGAGGCGCGGCGCAATCGCGTGGACGATTTCTACAAGCGCCCGGCGGGGCATATCGATCTTTGCAATATCCCGGTGCCGGTGCGGTAGCGCCGGGCCATGCCCGGCGAGCATGGCGCCGAGTTGGCAATGCAAGGCGGAAAGCATCCACGCATGGCGTGGATCTACTGTAGAGCCGAGCCAATGCTCGGCTGTGCATTGCCTCAGCCCTTCTGACTCACCGCCACACTACCCAGGATCAACCCGCCGGCAATCAACATCTGCACCGTCACCGCCTCACCCAGGAACAACCACGCAAACGCCGCGCCGAACAGCGGAATCAGGTAGGTCACCGTCGACGCGCGTGACGGGCCAATGCGGCCGATCAGGCGGTAGAACATCAGGAAGGCCAGGCCGGTGCAGGCCACGCCCAGCGCAATCGCTGCGCCCCAGGCTTTCAGAGGAATGGCCGCCTGCGGCCAATGGCTCACCGCCATCGGCAGCATCCACAGCGAAGCGCACGACAACGTCGCTGCCGCAGCCGCTGCCGATGGCAGGCCGGTCATGTGCCGCTTCACCAGGTTCACGCCCAGGCCGTACAACAACGACGCCGCAGCGCCGGCGATCACCGCGGTGCCGATGCTCAGTCCGGACACCTTGGCCGTGGCCAGCACAACCACGCCGGCGAAGCCGACCAGCAAGGCGCCGGCGCGGCGCATGCCGATCTTCTCGCCGAAGAACAGGAAAGCGATCAACGCGGCGAACAGCACGGTCATCGCATTGCAGATCGCGCCGATCGCCGCCGGTGCCTGCTCCGCCGCATAGGCGAACAGCACGAACGGCAGCGCCGAGTTGATCAGCCCGATCGGTGCCAGCCAAAGCCAGCGACGCGGCGGGAACTGGGCGCGGGCACGCCACAGGAACGGCAGCAGTACCAGCGCACCCAGCACCAGCCGCACCTCGACCAGCGCGAACGGGCCGAACGACGGCACTGCCACGCGCATGAACAGGAACGAGCAGCCCCAGATGGCGCCCAGCAGGGTCAACTCCAGCGGTGTGCGCCAATCGCGCTCGGCCGCCTGTGGGACCGCATTCATGCCTTGCCTCCGTCCATCGTCAATTCCTCGCCAAGGCGGACAGGATCGGGCGCAGACGCCCGCGGCACAAGCGCGTAGTATCGCTGCCAGCCACAAATATGGTTTGAGGCTGGACATGCAGCTACGCCCTTCCCTGCTCCCCGCACTGGCCGTGTTCGCGGTCGCCGCACGCCACCAGAACTTTGCCCAGGCCGCACAGGAACTGCACCTGACCGCCAGCGCGGTCAGCCACCATGTGCGTCGCCTGGAAGAGGTGCTGGAGACCCGGCTGTTCCTGCGCCACGCCCGCGGCGTGCGCCTGACCGCCGAAGGCCGGCAGCTGGCCGACGCCGCCAGCGCCGCGTTTACCGACGTCGCGGCGGTTGCCCACCACCTGCACCCCGATGCCGACAGCGTGCCGCTGCGGATCACCACCCTGCGCTCGCTGTCCTACTGCTGGCTGTTGCCACGCCTGCCGCGCTTCACCCAGGCGCATCCGCATATCCGCATCGAACTGCACACCGGTAGCGGGCTTGATCGCTACGATGACAACGGCCCAGAGGTCGGCATACGCTACGGACTGGGCCAGTGGCCCGGCCTGCGCGCGCAGCACCTGATGGACGACTATCTGTTCCCGGTGGCCTCACCCGCGCTGGCCGGCGTCGAAACCCTGGACGACCCGGCGCGCATCGCCGAGCTGCCGCTGCTGACCGACCTGTCGCCGCAGGGGTGGCGCGACTGGTTCCGCCATGCCGGCGTGCGCCCGCCCTCACCGCTGCCACCGATGCACACCTTTGCCGACAGCACCGATGCGATGCGTGCGGCGGTGTACGGCATGGGCGCGGTGCTGGCACGCACCCACGTCGCCCAGCCCTACCTGCAGCGCTATGAAGTGGTGCGCCTGCCCGGCCCTGCGCTGAAGGCCCGTTACGCCTACTACGTGGTGCATGCCGAAGGGCAGCCGCCGAGCCCTGCGGCACGCCTGTTCATCGACTGGCTGCTGGAGCAGGCGCAGGACGAGCGCACGCCGATTCCCGCGCTGCCGGACAGTCTGCTGGGGCGCCCGGCCACGCGCGGCTGACTGCGCCCTCACCCGCTCTTTGCTTCGCGCTGGCTAGGCTGCAGGCGAACCCTTCCACGTGCCCCTGACATGAGCCTGCTGCGACTGCGCATCACCGGAACCGAAGACGACGCCCGCGCCATCAGCGATCTGCTGCTTGGCCTGGAGGGCATCGAGCATGTCGAGGAAACCGACGACCTGATGCCGCACATGGATGACGACGATTCCAGTTCGGCCGGGCTGTCCGATGACATCGGTCCGGGCATCCACGAACTGGAAGTGGAAGTCGGCAACGAAAGCACCGCGCAGAAGGTGCGTGACGCGGTGCAGGAGCTGGCGCTGGAACTCGATGTGTTCATCGAGTACGAAACCGACGAAGGGTGAGTGTCCGCCGGGCGTGGCCCGGCGCTACGTTCTGCAAATTCCGGTAGCGCCGGGCCATGCCCGGCGACCGTGCGCGATTACGGCGCGCGACGGCGGCGACGCCACCACGCCCGCACGCCCCATCCTGCAATCAACGCCAGTACCGCGACCGGCAGCAATGCGGCCGCCGCACGGATCAGGAACGCGATACTGGTGCTGAGGATGCTGCCCGATTCGCTCAGTGCCTCACCGATCTCGCTGCGGCTGCGCTGCCCCGAGGTGGTGCCGAAGTGCATCGTCACCAGCTGGGTATCGATGCGCCGGCGCTGCTGCGCCGAATCCTTGTTGGCCTGTTCGACGCCCGCCTCGATCTCCGAAAGCCGCGTGGTGATCGCCATCAGGTCTTCGATCTTCAGATCCTTGCGGTCCTGGTAGGACAGCAGCCGCGCGTGTTCCTTCTCCAGCCGTGCCTTGGTCAGGGCGGTATCGGCCACCTGCTGCGCGAGGTCTTCGGCGCGCGTGCTGCGCGATTGCAGCTTGCCGCCTTCGCCCGCCATCGCGATCAACGGTTCGGTGCCCTTCGGTGCAATGCGGACCTTGACCTCGCCGCTGGGCTGCTCGCCACTGCGCTGATCAACCTGCAGCACCGCACAATCCCCGAACTTCGCGCTTTGGCAGGCCTGCGCCACCTGCTGGATGCGCGGTGCGATCTGCGCAGCGTCCAGCTGTATCTGCACGTCATGCTCGTAGGCCAGGAACGCACCTTCCGGCGAAGCGACCGCGGCTTCGGCACCGCCTCCGGCATCGGCCGCGACGTCGCCATGCTTTCCGCACGCTGCCAGCGCCAGCAGCAGCACCGGCATTGCTGCCATGCGCGTCCACGCGCACACCGGCCTCACAGTGCGGCTCCGTCGTAGGAACTCACCGCCAGCGTGGCCAGATCCACTGCAGGCACACAGCGCACATTCACCGCCACCATCGGCGTGCCGGTGCGCGGGTCGACCGCTTCGCTGTAGGGAGCGATGCCGCATTCGCGGCAGTGGTGATGGTCGATGTGGGCCTTGTTGAAGTGGTAGGTGGCCACGTCCGCCGGATCGGTAGTCAGATGGAATGCCTCGCGCGGGGCGAACCACAGCAGGCTGCCACGGCGGCGGCACATCGAGCAGTTGCAGTCGATGACGTCGCTGATCGGCGCCTCGGCCTGTACGGTGAATGCGATCCTGCCGCAATGGCAGCTTCCCTGGTATTCCATGTCCTGTGCTCCGCTGGAGGGTCCGTGTCTGTGCCATGGTAATCCTATGGCACGGGGACAAAGCAGCTCCGGGGCCCTATGCTCGGAGTTTGACCCCGTACAGGAACGCCGATGCGCCCGCATCTTCTTGCCCTTGCCCTGGTCGCTGCCCTGGCCGGTTGCCAGCCGGCCGACGCCCCGACCAACGCTTCCACCCCGACCGCCAGCCAGCAGGCCGGTGACGCGGCGGTCGATGCGGCCTTCGCCGATCTGTCCAAGCGCGCCCTGGATACCTGGATGCAGCTGTCCCCGGTCAGCGCCACCCAGATCGGCGACCACCGCTACGACAGCGAGCTGGACGACCTCAGCGCCGCCGGCCAGCAGAGGACCGTGGCCGCCTACAAGGCGCTGCTGGGCGAGTTGGACAAGATCGAGGTGGCCAAGCTGGGCCGCGAGAACCAGGTGGACGCGGCGATCCTGCGCAACCAGCTGCAGTCGGAAATCTGGAATGCCGAAGTGCTGCAGTCGGGCAAGTGGGACCCGCAGCTGTACAACGGCATCGCCGGCAGCGCGATCTACGGCCTGATGGCGCGTGAATTCGCGCCGCTGCCGGAGCGCCTGAAGTCGGCCACTGCACGCATGGAGAAACTGCCGGCGATCTTCGCCCAGGCCCGCGAGAACCTGGATCCGGCGCGCGTGCCGAAGATCCATGCCGAGACCGTGGCCAAGCAGAACAAGGGCATCCTCAGCATCGTCGATACCTTCATCACCCCGCACATCGGCGAACTGCCGCAAGCCGACCAGCAGCGCCTGCAGGCCGCCATCGACGGCCTGAAGAAGGCCGTGGACGAGCAGCAGACCTGGCTGGACAAGACCCTGGTGCCGAACGCCCAGGGTGATTTCCGCATTGGTGCTGAAAAGTACGACCAGAAGCTGAAGTTCGCGCTGAGTTCGTCGCTGTCGCGCCAGGAGATCGGTGAGCGTGCGCGCGCCGAACTCAAGCGCGTGCGCGAAGACATGTACGGCATCGCGCAGACCGTGCTGAAGGACAAGCCGGGTGCGCCGGAGATGCCGGCCAAGCCGACCGACGAGCAGCAGCAGAAGGCGATCGAGGCCGCGCTGGAACTGGCCTACGCCGACAAGCCGGCACGCGACAAGGTGGTCGACGATGCCAAGGCCGCGCTGGAGCAGTCCACCGCCTTCGTGCGCGAGCACGACCTGGTGACCCTGCCCGACGCGCCGGTGGACATCATCCTGATGCCGGAATTCCAGCGTGGCGTGGCCGTGGCCTACTGCGATTCGCCGGGCCCGCTGGACAAGAACCTGAAGACCTTCTACGCCGTGTCGCCGATTCCGGACGACTGGAATGAGAAGCAGGTCGACTCGTTCCTGCGTGAATACAACTCGCGCATGATCCACCTGCTCAGCATCCACGAAGGCACCCCGGGCCACTACCTGGAAGGCTGGCACTCGGCCAAGTTCCCCTCCACTCTGCGTGCGGTGCTGCGTTCGGGCCTGTTCGCCGAAGGCTGGGCGGTCTACACCGAGCGCATGATGCAGGAGCAGGGTTACCTCAACAACGATCCGCTGTTCCACCTGGTGCAGCTGAAGTTCTACCTGCGCACCATCTCCAACGCGATCCTCGACCAGGGCGTGCACGTGGACAACTGGGATCGCGAAAAGGCGATGCACCTGATGACCCACGACGCGTTCCAGCAGGAAAGCGAGGCGGCCGGCAAGTGGGTGCGTGCACAGCTGACCTCGGCGCAGCTGCCGACCTACTTCGTCGGCGCGCAGGAGCACTTCGACACCCGCAAGGCGGTGCAGGAGAAGCTGGGCGACAAGTTCAACCTGAAGGCGTACCACGACCAGGTGCTGTCCTACGGCGCACCGCCGGTGCGTTTCGCACGCCAGCTGATGCTGGACCAGCCGATCGAATGATCGGGGTGGTGTAAGTTGCAAACGGAACGGCCCGGGAAAACCCGGGCCGTTTCTACATGCGGTGGCGGGAGCCGCGGCTGCATCACGCACCGGCAACATGCACGGGCGCATCGTTCGCCGGGTTCCCCCTTCCACCAGCGTCCATGTCTCTCCCCCTGTTCCGTCTTGCACTGCTGCCCACGCTGCTGGCCAGCGCCTGTGCCTTCGCCGCCTGCCCTCCACCACCGCCCGGCCAGCCCGACATCCGTGCCCTGGGCTACTACACCGACAAGGCCGGCTCGGTGATCGACCCGGCACTGCACCAGCAGAATCATGACGCCACCGCGCCACTGGACCGCTATGCCGCCGACGTGGCACGCATGAGCGACGATTACCTGCGCAACGGTGACCCGGCGGCGGCGCAATGCACGCTGGCATGGCTGGGTGCATGGGCAGACGGAGGCGCGATGCTCGGGCAGATGATCCGGGTCAACAACGACCAGTCGTTCTACATGCGGCAGTGGATGCTCGATGCCGTGGCGATGGCCTACCTGAAAGTGCACGACCAGGCCGACCCGCAGCAGCGCGCGCGCATCGATCCGTGGCTGCAACAGCTGGCACGCGCCAACCTGGCCTACTGGGACAACCCGAAACGGCGCCGCAACAACCACTACTACTGGGGCGGCCTGGGCGTGCTGGCTACCGGCCTGGCCACCGATGACCAGGCCCTCTGGCAGGCCGGCCACGCGGCCTTCCAGAAGGGCATCGATGACATCCAGGACGATGGCAGCCTGCCGCTGGAAATGGCCCGCGGACAGCGTGCCCTGCACTACCACGACTACGCGCTGGCGCCACTGGTGATGATGGCCGAACTGGCGCGGCTGCGCGGCCAGGACTGGTACGCCAGCCGCGATCACGCCATCGACCGCCTGGCACGCCGGGTGATCGAAGGCAGCAGCGACCCCGCGTGGTTCAACGCACGCACCGGCGTCGCACAGCTGCCACTGAAGGCCAGCGGCTGGGTCGAGTTCTATCGTCTGCGCTCACCGGATGGCGGCCTGTTCGATGCGGCACATGCACGTGGACCGTTCCACTCACCGCGGCTGGGTGGCGACCTTACGCTGATGGCCGCGCACGGCATCGTGCGCACGCCCCTGCGCTAGCCGCGTGCGTCAGCGCATCGCCCGCTGCAGCAGCTGCCGGAACTGCGCGCTGCTGCAGCCCTGTGCACTACAGCCCGGCAAGGACAGTGCGACGCGGCCCGGCGGCTGCACCTCGGTCAGCGGCAGCGCATCGCGCAGCTGCCCGGTGGTGGGATAGACGTAGGACACGCGGAAACGCTCCAGGCCACTGCGACGCTCGCGCCAGCGCTCGAACTGCAGCAGGCCTCCGATCGGCGTCTTCTCGTACTGGCCCGGCAGCGTGTAGTCAGCGATTCCCAACGCAGCCAGCACGGAGCCGATGTTGGAATCGTGACCGACCAGCAGGGTCACCTTCGGTGACGCCGGATCCTTGAACAGCGCCTCTACCCGTGCCAGCAGCGGTGCGGCCACATCACGAGCAACTTCAGGAGTACCGAACAGGATGTCCTGGTAGCGATTGCGGATCTGCGCCAGCGCCTGCCATTGCGCCTCGTTGTTCAAGCGGCCCCAGCCTTCGCGCGGAATGCCACTTCCCTGGTAATGCTCCATCAGCAGCGCGTCCACCACCCCGCTGGCCAGCGCCAGTGAACCCGAAGCGCGAGGCTCGTTGCCCGGCTCCGCACTGAAGGTGGTATCGGCCAGCGTCAGATGGCAGTCGCCGCGGCCGGTACACGCCGCCGACTCCGGGTAGCGGGTGACCACCTCGACCACCACCAGTGCCGGCGCCAGGTCCACGTCGGTCAGCGCTTGCTGCATTGCCGACAGCGCGCGCTCGCGGAAGGCCGTGTCTCCGTTGTGGATCACCGGATTGAACAAGGGATCCATCGTGCCGAGCGGCATGCGCTGCTCGATCGCAACGTGGCAGCCCGGGAAGGCACCGGCAACGAAGAACTGTGCGGTGGCCTGGGTTCGCTGCAGGCTGTTGGCGTGTGCGTGGAAGTCATCCGGCTTCGGGCAGCCCGTTGCCGGCAGCAGCTGCGCCTGGCGCAGCCACTGGCCGATGTAGCGGCCCATGTAGACCTCGAGCACACCGCCCTTGGTGGTCAGCTCGCCTGCACCTACGTCCCAGCCTGGCCAGCGTTCCGGAGTGGCATTGGCCAGCGCGCCCGACGCCACCACCGGCGCGCGCAGGCTGTGGCGGCTGAGCAGGATGACCTGCTCAAGCTGCTCGTCTGCGACGGGTGCAGCAATCGCGGTCGCAGTGCTCACGCCCAGCGCGAGCGCCAGCAACAGGGAGCGTAGGGGGCGGATCATGCAGGTCTCCAGAAGCACGCTGGGGTCAGAGCCCTTTGCCTCGCAAAGGGATCCGACCCCAAGGGATACGGGATCGGGGTCGGATCCCTCTCGCAGAGAGGGCTCTGACCCCGAAGCGGTCATTGATCGGCAGCCACAAAGCCACCGGTCTGCCGCGCCCACAACCGCGCGTACAGGCCACCGGCCGCAATCAGCTCCGCATGGGTGCCGGTCTCGACGATGCGGCCCTGGTCCATCACCACCAGCCGGTCCATGCGCGCGATGGTCGACAACCGGTGCGCGATCGCGATCACCGTCTTGCCTCCCATCAGTTCGTCCAGGCTGTCCTGGATCGCCGCTTCCACTTCCGAATCCAGCGCCGAAGTGGCTTCGTCCAATACCAGGATCGGTGCGTCCTTCAGCAGCACGCGGGCAATGGCGATGCGCTGGCGCTGGCCGCCGGACAGCTTCACGCCGCGCTCGCCGACATGCGCGTCATAGCCACGACGGCCCTGCCCGTCCACCAGCGTGTCGATGAAGCTGGCCGCGCGCGCCTTGGCCACGGCCGCGTGCAGTTGCTCGTCGGTGGCATCCGGGCGGCCGTACAGCAGATTGTCACGGATCGAGCGATGCAGCAGCGAGGTGTCCTGGGTGACCACGCCGATCTGCTGGCGCAGGCTTTCCTGGGTGACGTACGCGATGTCCTGATCATCGATCAGGATGCGGCCGCTCTCCAGGTCGTACAGGCGCAGCAGCACATTGACCAGGGTCGACTTGCCGGCGCCGGACGGACCGACCAGGCCGATCTTTTCGCCGGGCTTGACCACCAGGTCCAGGCCGGCGATCACCCCGCCCTTCTTGCCATAGTGGAAGTGGATGTCCTGGAAGTGCACGCCGCCGCGGGTCACCTGCAGCGGCACCGCATCGTCGCGGTCCTGCACGGTCAGCGGCTGGGCGATGGTGGTGATGCCATCCTGCACCGTGCCGATATCCTCGAAGATGCCGTTGATGGTCCACATGATCCAGCCGGACATGTTGTGGATGCGGATCACCAGGCCGGTGGCCAGGGTGATCGCGCCGACGGTGATGTGGCCACCGTTCCACAGCCACAGCGCCAGACCGCAGGTACCGGCGATCAGGAAGCCGTTGACGATGGCGATGGTCAGGTCCATGCCGGTGGTGATGCGGGTCTGTGCGCGGTGCTTGACCGCCAGCTCCTGGATCGACTCGGCCACGTAGGCCTGCTCGCGGCCGCCATGGGCGAACAGCTTCAGCGTGGGAATGTTGGTGTAGCCATCGACGATGCGGCCCATGGCCTTGGAACGCGCCTCCGACGCGATCCACGCCCGTTCCTTCGCGCGCGGCACGAAGTAGGCCAGGATCACCGCATAGGCCAGCAGCCACAGGATCAGCGGCACCATCAGCCGCCAGTCGGCCTGCGCGAACAGGTACAGCGCGGTGCCGGTATAGACCACGATGTACCAGAGCGAATCGACCATCTGCACCGCCGACTCGCGCAGCGAGGTACCGGTCTGCATCACCCGGTTGGCGACGCTGCCGGCGAAGTCGTTCTGGAAGAAACTCAGGCTCTGCCGCACCACGTAGTTGTGCATCAGCCAGCGCGAGCGGTTGCTCAGGCCGGGCACGATGGCCTGATTGACCAGCAGGTTGTGCAGGCCAACCAGGATCGGCCGCGCGATGACCGTGATGAACAGCATCCAGCCCAGTTCATTGGCGTGGCGCTTGAAGAAGTCGGCGCCCGGCTGCTCGGCGACCATGTCGACGATGCGGCCCAGGTAATCGAACATCGCCACTTCCACCAGCGCCAGCAGCAGCCCAGCGATGAGCGTGGCCAGCAGCACCGGCCACACCGGGCGCAGGTAGTGCAGGTAGAACGGCAGCACCTTGCGCGGTGGCATGCGCCCGTCCACGGGCGGGAACACCGGAATCAGGGATTCAAACCAACGGAACATTGCATTCCCTCGCCTCTTGCAAGCGGCGGAGTATCCCACGCCGGGTGTGTACGCCAGCCGACGATGCCGCGATTCTGGTAGCGCCGGGCCATGCCCGGCGGTTCCCGCTGCAACCGCGCTGCGCGCTCGCCGGGCGAGGCCCGGCGCTACCGATCATGTGGGCCGCATCGGGTTACGTGGCCGGGGTGAACAGCAGGTCCTGGAAATCGAAGCTGAAATCGGTCAGGTCGGAAATCGGCTGCATGCGCACCTCGCGCACCTTGCCATCCGGGTCCAGGCTGAAGTTCACGAACGCATCGGCGTTCAGCGAACGGTCGTCCCAGCGCACGATGAAGGTGTCGTGCTGCCAGTGCTCCAGGCGCCCGCTCAGTTGTGCGGTCTTCGCAAAGCGCAGGCGCAGGCCCTTGCCCTCGCTGCTGACCTGCATGTCGCCGTACCAGCGGTCACGGAAGGTGCCGGTGTAGCCGGCCAGCGCCAGCGACGGCCTGCTGCCCTTGTCGCGTGCACTCTGGTGCTTGGCCCACGCCTCGTCGGCCTTGTCCTGGCCCTTGGCCACGGCCTTGGCATAGGCATCCACCCAGTCGTGCTTTTCACCGCCCAGGTAGGCATCGAGCACGCTCAGGGTGATCGCATTGAACGCCGCACCCACCTCCTGGTTGGTCAGCACCACCACGCCCAGCTTCTCGCCCGGCACCAGGGTCAGTCGCGAGACCATGCCTGGCCAGCCACCGGTATGCCAGACCAGCTTCTGCCCGCGATAGTCGCTCAGGCTCCAGCCCTCGCCATAGCCGGCGAAATTGGCCCGCGCCGGTGCCAGCTCCGGCACGCTTGGCGCCGGAATCGACTGCGGCGTGATCATCCGCCACATCTGCTGCTGGCTCTTCTCGTTGAACAACGGCGTGCCGTCGGCCAGCTTGCCTTCGGCCAGCTGCACCTGCATCCAGCGCGCCATGTCATGCGCGCTGGAATAGATGCCACCGGCGCCGGCGTTGTTCGACCAGGTCAGCGGCGCAACGGTGCGCAGGTCCTTGAAATCGTACTTGGCGTGGCCGACCGCGGCCTTGTCACCGGGCTTCAGGTGATCGGCGTTGTAGCGCGTGCCGGCCATGCCGACCTTGTCGAAGATGCGCGTCTGCAGGAACTGCTGGTAGCTCATGCCGGAAACATGCTCGATCACCTGCTGGGCCACCGCGTACAGGATGTTGTCGTAGGCATAGCTTTCGCGGAAACCGCCCTTCAGCGGCACCTTGCCCAGGCGCTCCACCACTTCGGCATTGCTGTAGGAGGTGGTCGGCCAGAACAGCAGGTCACCAGCGCCCAGGCTCAGGCCACTGCGGTGTGACAGCAGGTCGCGGATCGTCATCTGGCCGGTCACGAACGGGTCGGACATGCGGAACGACGGCAGGTGATCGATCACCTTGTCGTCCATCTTCAGCTTGCCGTCCTCGGCCAGCAGGTTCAGCGAGGTTGCGGTGAACGCCTTGGTATTGGACGCAATGGCGAACAGGGTGTCGGCCTGGACCGGCTCCGGCCTGCCCTGTTCACGCACGCCCCAGCCGCGCTCGAGCACCACCTGGCCGTCCTTGACCACGGCCACGGCGATGCCGGGCACGTCGAACTGCGCGCGTACGCGCTCGACGGTCGCATCCAGGTCCTGCAGCTGCGCCGGGGTGGCCGCGCTTGCCATGGTCGTGCATGCCAGCAGCACGGCTCCTCCAATCCAG
Source organism: Stenotrophomonas sp. YJH_SMC_8 (assembly GCF_059371315.1). Taxonomy (NCBI): domain Bacteria; kingdom Pseudomonadati; phylum Pseudomonadota; class Gammaproteobacteria; order Lysobacterales; family Lysobacteraceae; genus Stenotrophomonas; species Stenotrophomonas sp. YJH_SMC_8. Next base: position 60,798 of record NZ_JCAFUL010000016.1, read on the forward strand.
GGTTTCATCCAGCACGATCTCCGAACAGGGGTGGCGGCCATGTGCAGGCCGTCATCAGGGGTTCGCGCGATGGTAACGGTCATCGGCGCAGGCTGGCCTGTGCCATAGGAGGGGTGTCATGGACGGGAACGGCCAACCGAGCAATGGATCCACCATCATTCCTTGCCTGCGCTACCGCGATGCGCAGGCGGCGATCGACTGGCTGCAGCGCGCCTTCGGCTTCCATGCCCAGGCGGTGTATGCCGACGGCGATACCGTGTTCCACGCCCAGCTGACCTTCGGCAACGGCATGATCATGCTCGGCTCGGCCAACAAGGAAAGCGCGTGGAGCCAGCATGCCGCAATGCCGGACGAGGTGGGCGGCCGCCAGACCCAGAGTGCCTGCGTGATCGTCACCGATGCCGACGCGCACTACGCCCGGGCCAAGGCCGCAGGCGCCCGCATCGTCATCGACATCGCCGACCAGGACTACGGCGGCCGTGGCTATGCCTGCGCCGACCCGGAAGGCTACCTGTGGTGGTTCGGCAGCTACGATCCGTGGCGCGCGGACCACGGCCAGTGACCGCCGAAGCGATCCGCTGCGGCATCGGCGGCTGGGTGTTTCCGCAATGGCGCGGCGGCGTGTTCTATCCCGCCGGCCTGCCGCAGCGCGAAGAGCTGGCACACGCCAGCCGTGCGCTGCGCTTCATCGAGATCAACGGCACGTTCTACCGCACGCCGACCGCAGCGCAGTGTGCGCAGTGGGCGGCGCAGACCCCCGAAGGCTTCCGTTTGTCGCTGAAGGCGCCGCGCTACCTGGTGCAGCGCCGCGACCTGTCCAGCACGGTGGATGCCGCAGCGCCGTTCCTGCAGGCCGCACTCGCACTCGGCGACCGGCTGGGCCCGCTGCTGTGGCAGTTCGATCCACGGCATCCGGCCGATGCCGAAGCACTGGAACGGCTGATGGCGCAGCTGCCCAAGCAGCTGGACGGCGTGCCGCTGCAGCACGCCCTGGAAGTCCGCAATGCCGAGGCGCATGGCCCGGCACTGGTTACCGCCGCACGCGCGCATGGCGTGGCCCTGGTGATCGAGGACAGCGACGAGGCGCCCCTGCACGGCGATGTCAGCGCCGGCTTCGTCTACGCACGGATCAAGCGCAGCCAGGCCCGCTTGAAGGAGGGCCTGCCGGCGCCCGTGCAGCAGCGCTGGGCCGAACGGGCCAGGCGCTGGTCGCGCGGCGAGCCGGTGGACGACCTGCCCTGCCTGGCAGGGCCCGCCCCTGAAAGCCCGCGCGAGGTCTACCTGCTGTGCATCGGCGCAGGCAAGGCGCGCAACCCGGCGGCAGCGATGGCGCTGCAGCGGCAGGTTGACCAGAGCAGCCATTCCGCACGCGGGTAGCGCTGCGACGTTCGCCTTGCCTCACAATAGGCAGATGAGCACACCCGACACCCGCAAAGCGCTGTGGCAGATCCATTTCTGTGTCCTGCTGTGGGGCATCACCGCCATCCTCGGCAAGCTGATCACCCTGCCCGCATTGCCGCTGGTGTGGTGGCGCATGCTGCTGGTGACGGCGATGCTGGCCCTGCTGCCACGTGTGTGGCGCGGGCTGCGCACCCTGCCCCTGAGGCTGGTGGCCGGCTACGCCGGCATCGGTGCGCTGGTCGCCCTGCACTGGCTGACGTTCTACGGTGCGGTGAAGCTGGCCAATGCCTCGGTGGCCGCCACCTGCATCGCGCTGGCGCCGGTGTTCACGTCAATCATCGAACCGTGGGTGGCCAAGCGGCCGTTCCAGCTGCGTGAACTGGCCTTCGGCCTGGCAGTACTGCCGGGCGTGGCGCTGGTGGTGGGTGGCGTGCCCGATGGCATGCGCCTGGGTGTACTGATCGGCGCGATCTCGGCATTGCTGGTGGCGGTGTTCGGCTCGCTCAACAAGCGCATGGTCAGCCACGCCGATCCGCTTACGGTCACGGCGCTGGAGCTGGGTGCGGGCACCCTCACCCTGACCCTGCTGGCACCGCTGATGCCCTACCTGCTGCCGGCGCTGGCCAGCCCGCTGTGGGTGGTTCCGGACCTGCACGACGGCATCCTGCTGCTGGTACTGGCCGGGTTCTGCACGCTGCTGCCGTTCGCCCTGGCCCTGGTCGCGCTGCGCCACCTGAGCGCCTACACCGTACAGCTGGTGACCAACCTGGAACCTGTCTACGCAGTGGTGCTGGCCGTCGTGCTGCTGCGCGAGCAGCACGAGGTCACCCCATGGTTCTACCTGGGCGTGGCGATCATCGTCGGTGCAGTGTTCCTGCATCCGCTGCTCAATCGCCGCAAGCCGGTGCAGCATCCGGAAATCCTTGGCACGGCCGAGGCGCGCAACATCGCCGATTGAGTGCATCCACGCAGGGCGTGGATCTACCGGGCGTGAATCGACGTTTCAGCGCTGCGGCCAGTGCCATGCCGGGGCATCCAGCAAGCCCTGCCCACTCAACAGCGTGCGGCCCTGCTCCTTCTGCAGGTGCAGCGAGTGGCAACCCGGTGCCTGTTCCAGTGCTGCGATCAGCCGGCTGGCGTGTGAGACCACCCACACCTGGCTGCGCGCACTGGCGGCGATGATCAGCCGCCCCAGCGCCGGCAGCAGGTCCGGATGCAGGCTGGTCTCCGGCTCGTTGAGCACCAGCAGCGGCGGCGGGCGCGGTGTGTGCAGCGCGGCAGCCAGCAGCAGGAAACGCAGGGTGCCATCGGACAGTTCGGTCATCGACAAGGGCCGCAGCAGCCCGGGCTGGTGGAAGCGCAGGGCCAATCGGCCATCCAGTTCCTCGAAGCCGACCGTGGCACCCGGGAAGGCATCGTCCACGCTGCGTGCCAAGGCAACCGGATCTCCGATCTCGAGGATGGTCACCCAGGCCGCCGCCAGATCGCGGCCGTCGTGATGCAGCACCGGCGTACGCGTGGCCATCGCCGGCTGCCGCGCCGGCGCATCGGCATCGCTGCGGAAATGATCGTAGAAGCGCCAGCGACGGATGTACTCGCGCAGGGCGATGGTTTCCGGCATGCGCTGCGGATCGCCGACCTGGGTGAACAGGCTGTCGAACCATGACAGCCGGTCATCGACCAGATCCCAGCCGTGCGCATGGCGTTGCCGCACCATCGCCCCGCGACGATCGACCAGCAGGTTAGCGCTGCGCAGGAACGGCCCGGCCCAGATCGCTTCGGCCTTGATCTGCGGATCCAGGGCGAACGCTGAACGGCTGGGCGGCGGATACCCCAGGTCGATCGCATAACCGAACTGGTCGTTGGCGAAGCCGAGCTTCAGGCCCACCGCTTCCTGGCGCGGGCCACCCTGCAGGGGAATGTCGCCCGCAGTGACCCGGCGATCGATCTTTTCCGGGCCGGCCCACAGCGCCGAGCCGAGTCCACCTTCGCGCGCCAGCACCGCGGCCACCCCGCCCTGCGCGGTTTCCGCCAACAGGCGCAGCGCGCGGTACAGGCTGGATTTGCCACTGCCGTTGTCGCCGGTGACCACATTCAACGGTTGCAGCGGCAGCACCAGCCCATGCAGTGAACGGTAGTGGGCGATGGCCAGGGTCTGCAGCATGGTCGTGTCCGGGGAGCAGGAACGCCATGTTCGCCGGGCGTAATCGCACAGGCCGCGACGCGGCGTTACCCAATCGGGAACAGCATCCACGCATGGCGTGGATCGACCGGGCGGGGCGATTCAGCCCGCCCGTTCCACCCGGTTGCGGCCATTGCCCTTGGCCCGGTACAGCGCCTTGTCGGCACGTGCCAGGGTCTCGTCCACGCTCTCGCCAGTGCGGTGCTGGGCGACACCGATACTGATCGTGACCGGGAAACCCAGCGGCAGGTCGGCCACCGCCAGGCGCAGGAACTCGCATTGCAGTTCCGCGGTGCGCAGGTCGGTACCGGGCATCACCGCCACGAACTCTTCGCCGCCATAGCGCGCGGCCATGCCGCGGCCGGCGAAGTGCGAGCGCAGCAACGCTCCCAGTTCGGCCAGTACCCGGTCGCCGGTGGCGTGCCCCTGGAAGTCGTTGATGTGCTTGAAGTGGTCGATGTCCAGCAGCGCCACGCAGGCCGCGCTGGATGGACTGCCGGCCACCGCCTCTTCCAGTGCGGCCGCCATCGCACGGCGGTTGGGCAGGCCGGTCAGGGCATCGGTACGGCTCTGTGCGGCCAGATCGGCATTCTGCGCCAGCAGCACGTCCTGGTATTCCGACAACAGGCGCTCGTAATCGTCCCGCTCCAGCATGTGCTTCTGGATGTCGAGGGCGAAGCGGCGCAGTTCCATCACCAGCATCACCTGCCGCGACAGTGCGGCCAGCGCTTCGGCCTTGTCGCTGGCCAGGTGCTGGGGATGCGCATCGAACACGCACAGCGTGCCCAGCGGCAGGCCATCGGAACTGATCAGCGGCGCACCGGCATAGAAGCGGATGTGCGGATCGCCGGTCACCACCGGATTGTCGTGGAAGCGGATGTCCTGCAGTGCGTCCTCGACCACCATGATTTCCTGCGGCTGCAGGATGGCGTGGCCGCACATCGATTCGCTGCGCAGGTTCTCCGCCGCATCGATGCCCTGGATCGACTTGAACCATTGCCGTTCGACGTCGATCAGGGTCACCGCCGCCATCGAGGTGCCGCACACCGCCTTGGCGATCACCACCAGGTCGTCGAAGGATTTTTCGCGCTCCGAATCCAGGATGCGGTAGCGGTACAGCGCCTCAAGCCGAAGGGCTTCATTGGCAGGCTTGTCGGGCTTGATCATGCAGCGTCACGTTCCGGCAGGTCATCGCGAAGTCTAGCCGATGCCTGTCCACAATCTGCACCCTGGGTGGTGCCGGCCGCTGGCCGGCATCCCGGGTACATCGCACGTCCATTGCCGCCGGCCAGCGGCCGGCACTACCAGTCCAGCTGCTTCGGCAGCAGGCCCTGCAGCTCCTGCTCGGTCAGGTTGCGCCACTGGCCCGGCTTCAGCGCGCCGATCTTGATGTTGTCGATGCGCACACGGCGCAGCTGGGTCACGCGGTAGCCGAATTCAGCAGCCATCAGTCGGATCTGCCGGTTCAGGCCCTGCTGCAGGGTGATGCGGAACCCGAACTTGGCGATGCGCGAGGTCTTGCACGGCAGCGTCATCTGGTCGTGGATGCGCACGCCGCGGGCCATGCCACGCAGGAACTCATCGGTAACCGGCTTGTTCACCGCCACCAGGTACTCCTTCTGATGGCCGTTCTCGGCGCGCAGGATCTGGTTGACGATGTCGCCGTTGCTGGTCATCAGGATCAGGCCTTCGGACTCCTTGTCCAGGCGGCCGATCGGGAAGATGCGCTGTTCGTGGCCGACGAAGTCGACGATGTTGCCCTTGACCGATGTTTCGGTGGTGCAGGTGACGCCGACCGGCTTGTTCAGCGCGATGTAGACGTGGCGGCGGGTGCCGGGCTTGCGGGCGACGCGGGCGCGCAGCGGCTGGCCGTCGACCAGCACCTGGTCTTCTTCCCCTACCACCGCACCGGTGCCGGCCGGGTGGCCGTTGACGGTGACGCGGCGGGCGGCGATCAGGCGATCGGCCTCGCGGCGGGAGCAGAAGCCGGTGTCGGCGATGTGTTTGTTGAGTCGGGTGGTCATCGCCCTATTATCCGGCATCGCCGCCCGCTGCGCCTCATGCCGGGCCGGGCGGATCGAGCTCTTCACCGTCGAACACACGGTTGCGGCCGGCGCGCTTGGCCACGTACATGGCATGGTCGGCCCGCCGCAGCAGTGCCGCCAGGTCATCCTCGCCCGGCCGCCACTGTGCCAGGCCGATGCTGGCGGTCACCTCCAGCCCCGCTACCTGCAGCGCCTGGCCAGCCTCGGTGATGCGCTGGCGAAGTCGATCCAGCCGCGCCGATGCCGCCTCACGCGGCATGCCCGGCATCAGCAGCAGGAACTCCTCGCCGCCCATCCGCACCACTTCGTCCTGGCTGCGCACCGCCGTGCGCAGGGCCCGCGCAACGGCCACCAGCACCTGGTCGCCAACCGCGTGACCATGGCGGTCGTTGATGTCCTTGAACAGGTCGATGTCGAGGAAGCCGATCACCAGCGGCCCGCCCTCGCGGTTGACACGCTCCAGATGCCGCGCCAGCTGCTGCAGGCCGGCACGACGGTTGGGCAGGCCGGTCAGGCCATCGGTCTCGGCCAGCTGGCGCAGCTCGTCACGCTGCTGGCGCAGGCGGCCAAGCCGCTGGTTCAGGGCATAGGCCGCCATCATCAGCAGCCAGGTCACCGCCAGCTGCAGCGCCTCCACCCGGTATTCCAGCAGCCACTCCGCACCACAGGCATCGGCGATGATCAGTACCAGCATCGGTGCCAGTGCAGCCAGGCCCGCCTGCGCCCAACGGTCACCGCGCCAGCGTGCCCATATGCCGACCAGCAGTGCCAGCCCACACCCGGACAGATAGGACACCTGCAGGCCCTGTGCGACCCAGGCCAGATGCTCCCAGCGCAGCCACGGCACCAGCGCGGCCAGCGCCATCAGGGTCCACAACACCAGCAGCTGCGCCGGGCGCGATCGGGGCAGCACGCGGTCGCCTCCGTTCAGCCGCCACAGCGCTGGCAGCACCAGCGCCTGCGAGGCCGCGGTCAACGACAGCAGCCACCTCGCGCCGTGCTCCCCCACCGGCAGCCAGGGTTCCGGGTAGCCACTGAGCCCACCGAGGATGGCCTGCCACAACACCAGCACGGTGGTGCAGGCGATATAGACCAGGAAGCTGCGGTCGCGCGTGGTCAGGAACGCCATCAGCGCCGACAGCGCCAGTGCGATCGCCACCGCGATGCAGGCGGCACGTACCAGCAGGCGCGCGGTATCGTTCTGCTGCACCGGGCTGGGCGCGCCCAGCCGCAGGGTCGGTACCCAGCGTGTTTTCAGCGGCGTCTGCCAGGAAACCAGGAAGGGCTCATGGCTGCCGGCCGGCGGTACGGCCACCATGCCGATACCAGCACGGAAACGCGAATCGCGGGTACGGGCATCATGCATGTCGCCGCAGATTTCGCGGTCGCCATGCTGGACGCGCACTTCACCGGCAAAGACGTTGAACACATCCAGTGCCTGGGGTTCCCCCGACCAGCCAGCGGGTGGTGCGGGCACCTCGGCCTGCTGGCGGGCGCCGGACAGCATCTGCGGCGTGCACGCACGGTGCGGCGTCGGCTCGTCGGTAGCCCCGCCGACCAGAAGATAATCACGGCCCGACACGGCCTCTGCAGCCTGAAGCGGCCACGGCAACGCCAACCACACCATCAGGACGGCCAGCACCGCTCCTGTTCCATACCGCCACTGCCTGCCGCCCACGCCACGTCCTGTTCCTGCTTACGTCCGCGCCCACTGCGCGTCGCCCCTGGCGCGCATTATCGCAGCCGGGCACGCCGCGCATGTGTAGACCAAAGTCGGCGCCCGCGGTTCAGCCAGCGCTGGGCGGCCCCTTCACGGCCACCAGCCGGAACGGCCTCAGGTCCGCCAGGGTCATCCGTTCCAGCGGCTGCGGGCGCTCGATCGCGTAGCCCTGCAGGCCCTGTACGCCAAGCCGGGTCAGCGCACCGGCGACCTCGGCAGTCTCCACCCACTCCGCCACCACTTCCATCTGCAGCTCGCGCCCGAGCTCGCTGATCGCACGCACCGTGGCGTGGCTGACCGGGTCAGTATCCATGTCCCGCACGAAGGCACCGTCGATCTTCAGGATGTCCGCCGGCAACTGGCGCAGGTAGCCGAAAGAAGACAGGCCGGAGCCGAAGTCATCCAGTGCCATCCGGCAGCCCCGCGCCTTGACCGCATCGATGAACGCACGGGCCTGGCTGAGGTTGCTGATCGCGGCTGTTTCGGTGATCTCGAAACACAGCTTGGAAGCCAGCGCACGGTTGCGTTCAAGCAGGTCGCAGACGAAGGCGAGGAAACCCGGTTCGGCAATCGACTGGGCAGATACATTGACGTTGCACAGCCCCAGCTGGCGGACATGCGCCGGGCAGACCTGCAGGTGGCGGAACAGCAATCCGAGCACATGCCGGTCGAGCGCTACCGCCATGCCATAGCGCTCGACCGCGGGCATGAACTGTCCGGGCAGGTGCAGGCTGCCGTCGGTGCCCCGCATGCGTACCAGCACTTCGTAGTGCAGGTAGGACGGATCGCCAACCCGGGCGATGCGCTGCGCATACAGCAGCATCCGGTTCTCGGCCATCGCCAGGCTGACACCCTGCAGGCGCTCGGCCTCCTGCCGCCGCTCCTCCAGTGCCATGCGGTTCTCGTTGAAGCAGTGCACGCGGTTGCGGCCGGCCTGCTTGGCGGCATAGCAGGCACTGTCGGCAGCGCTCATCAGCCAGTTCACATCGGGTGCGTCGGCGCTGACTTCGACCACGCCGATGCTGCAGCTCAGCTGCGGGCTGCCTTCACTGACGGGGAAGGTCGCCTGCCCCAGATTGCGGATCACCCGCTGCAGCACCCGCTTGGCTTCGTCCTGGCTGGCATGGGCAAGGAATACCGCGAACTCATCGGCGCCAAGTCGCCCGACCCAGTCGCCATCACGCACCGCAGCCACCAGGTAGTCGGCAAAACTGCGCAGCATCTGATCGCCGGCGGCGTGGCCGAAACTGTCGTTGACCAGCTTGAAGTGGTCCAGGTTGATGTAGCACAGCGCATGCGTTCCACCATCGCTGCGCACCTGCAGCAGCGCGCGTTCCAGCAGGCGTTCGATCTCGCGACGGTTGATCAGGCCGGTCAACGGATCATGGCTGGCGTGGTGCTCGATCTCGCGTGCCAGCGCATGGTTCTGGCTGACGTCCTCGATGATCGCGAACACCGACAGGCCACCGCCGGCGCTGCGCACCCCGGTACCGCTCCAGCGTCCCCAGACCAGGCTGCCGTCACGGCGGCAGAAGCGCAGTTCGCTCGGCCGCAGCTGGCGGTCCCAGTCGATGCGGCCAACGCCGTCGATGACCAGCTCGCCTTCCATCAGCAGATCGCCGAGCGACATCTGCAGCAGCACCTCACGCCGATAATCGAGGATATCGGCCATCGCCTGGTTGGCTTCGACCACCCTGCCTTCGGTGTCAAGCTTGAGCATGCCGACGTTGGCCTGGTAGAACGCCGCGCGGAAGCGGCTCTCGTGTTCGGTCAGGTCCTTGCCTACCCGGCGCGCGAGGGCCACCGCCATCAGGCTGATCGCCAGCACCGACAGTCCTCCCACCACCAGCGTCGCGATGCGCACCATGGTGGCCATGCGCAGCAATGCCTGCGAGAACGCCTGCGCCTGCACCTGCAGGCGACGGTCGAGATCACGCAGCTGTTGAAGGTAGCGGTCACGCGCAGCGACCGGCAGCACGCCTTGGCCATGCCGCTGCTGCAGCTCATCCACCAGCCGCTGCACGGCCATCAGGTCGCCATCGGTCTGCCGCCACAGGGCCGTCGCTTCACGGAATGCACCGATGTCGCGTGCATACCGGAACGAGAACACCAGTCGTGGAATATCGGCGCGCGCGTTGCCGCCCCGCAGGAAGCCCTGCCGGGCCTTGGCCTCGTCCGGCTCGGCCTGCTCCAGTGCCAGCCGCGCCTGCAGATCCCCCATGGGCACCTGCAGGGCCCGGCGCGCATCGTCCAGGTCCTGGGCATCACCACGCGCCAGGTAGCGGCTGAGTGCGGCGGTCGCATCCTGCTGCCCCCGCGACCAGTACCCCTGGCCGGCAATCCAGGCGGTGGAAGCCGCCTGCAGTTCCTGGATCAAGGCGGACAGTGCGACCAGTCCAATCGCCATGCCCGTCAACAACGCAAACCGCAGTCCCAGGCCACGGGTCATCGGCACCCGCCGGCTCTGTTGGTCCGTGCCACTCCTACCCATCCCGGATCCCCCCGAATGTGATGCGGTGACAACCTCCTTTGGAACCGGCTCAGCCTAGGACCGGGAATGTGTTGGCCATGCGAAAAAGGGGACGGAGGGGATTAAGTCGTTTTCGGCATAAGCGCCCCGGCCAGCCATTTACGACTTAATCCCCTCCGTCCCCTTTTCCAGCCCCATAACGCACAACGCCAGCCCGAAGGCTGGCGTTGTCATGGCTGCGTTACGGCTCAGTAGCTGCGCGGACCGCGCGGCTTGAAGCCGTCACGACGCGGCGGGCGGCTGTCGCGGTCACCGCCGCGGTCGCCGCCGTGGCCACCCGAACCACCCGGACCACCACGACGCGGGCCACCCGGGCCGCCCGGACCACGCTTGTCGAAGCGCGGCTTGAACGGACGCGGGGCCGGGTTGGTGTCTTCACCCGGGGCCAGCGCACGCATCTGCAGCTGCTGGCCGGACACCCACACCTTCTGCAGGTGCGACAGCACGTCCGGCGGCATCTGCGCCGGCAGGTCCAGCAGCGAGAAGTCGTCGTGGATGTCGATGCGGCCGATGAAGCGGCTTTCCAGGCCGGCTTCGTTGGCGATGGCGCCGACGATGTTGGCCGGCTTCACGCCATGCTGGTGGCCCACCGAAATGCGGTAGGTCTCCATGCCCTGCTCCGGTGCACCACGCGGCGGAACCTCGCGGCGCGGACGCTGCTCGAAACCACCTTCGGCGTCGTCACGGCGCGGGCCGCGCTCGAAACGCGGGCCACGCTCGTTGCGGTCGAAGCGATCGCCGCGTTCCGGGCGGTCGCCACGGTCGAAGCGCTCGCGCGGCGCGCGCTCTTCACGCGGGGCACGCACCGGCGGCTGCAGCAGGAACGGGGTATCGCCCTGCAGCATCTTCGCCAGCGCGGCTGCCACTTCGATGGCCGGCACGTTCTGCTCGTTCTCGAAGCGCTCCAGCAGCTGGCGGTAGAAGTCCAGGCCACCGGCACCCAGGGTTTCGGTGATGCGCGAGGTGAACTTGTTGATACGGGTGTCGTTGACCGCTTCCACGCTCGGCAGCTGCATTTCTTCGATCGGCTGGCGGGTGGCACGCTCGATCTGGCGCAGCATGCCCTTCTCGCGCGGGGTGGCGAACAGGATCGCCTCGCCGCTGCGGCCGGCACGGCCGGTACGGCCGATGCGGTGCACGTAGCTTTCGGTGTCGTACGGGATGTCGTAGTTCAGCACGTGGCTGATGCGCTCCACGTCCAGGCCGCGCGCGGCCACGTCGGTGGCGACCAGGATGTCCAGCTTGCCTTCCTTCAGCATGGCGATGGTGCGCTCACGCTGGGCCTGCTGCATGTCACCGTTGATGGCGGCAGCGGCCAGGCCACGGGCCTGCAGCTTGCTGGCCAGCTCTTCGGTGCCGGCCTTGGTGCGCGCGAAGATGATCATCGCGTCGAACGGCTCGACTTCCAGGATGCGGGTCAGCGCATCCAGCTTGTGCATGCCGCTCACCCACCAGTAACGCTGGCGGATGTTGGCCGAGGTGGTGGTCTTGGCCGCGATGGTCACTTCCACCGGGTCCTGCAGGTAGGTCTGCGCGATGCGGCGGATCTGCGGCGGCATGGTGGCCGAGAACAGGGCCACCTGGCGCTGCTCCGGCAGCTTCTTCAGCACGGCTTCGACGTCGTCGATGAAGCCCATGCGCAGCATTTCATCGGCTTCGTCCAGCACCAGCGTCTTCAGCTCGGACAGGTCCAGGGTGCTGCGGTCGAGGTGGTCGATCACGCGGCCGGGGGTACCGACCACGATATGCACGCCACGACGCAGGGCCGACAGCTGCTGGCCGTACGGCTGGCCGCCGTACACCGGCAGCACGCGGAAGCCCGGAATCTTCGACGAATACGACTGGAACGCCTCGGCGACCTGGATGGCCAGTTCGCGGGTCGGCGCCAGGATCAGGGCCTGGGGCTTGATCTGCTGCAGGTCGATGTTGGACAGTACCGGCAGTGCGAACGCTGCGGTCTTGCCGGTGCCGGTCTGGGCCTGGCCCAGCACATCGCGGCCTTCCAGCATCGCCGGGATGGTGGCAGCCTGGATCGGCGACGGGGTTTCATAGCCGATGGCGGTGACCGCCTGCATCACGGGCTCGGACAGGCCGAGCTGCGCAAACTGCAGCGGCGCTTGGGAATCTTGGGACATGGGGAACTCCGAAGGCACTGCCGTCTTCCTGGCAGTGCGATAAAAAAGGTGATGGTCCGCGCTTTGGGCGCCCTTCTTATCGCGTGCCCTGGCGCTGCTCGGTCGGAGGAGATTTCACTCGCTCAGAGCGGAATGATACCGCATTGATCCTGAACGAGGCGTACAGCTTGCCGTGCGTGTGCCGTCATGCCCCGCGCTGGCGCACAATACGCGCCCTCTTCCCCGGCCCGGCCGCTGGCCCACGCCCCTCTCCAGGAAACCGTTCCATGCAGATTCTCGAATTCGACCTCGACGGCGACTACGTCGAACTCAAGCAGCTGCTCAAGCTGGCCGACCTGGTCACCAGCGGCGGCGAGGCCAAGATGGTCATCGGCGATGGCCAGGTACGGGTCGATGGCGAAGTCGAACTGCGCAAGGCCTGCAAGATCCGCGCAGGCCAGGTGGTGGAATTCGCCGACAGCCAGATCCGGGTGCTGGCTGCCGGCTGATCTGAACCGGTTCAGGCCACGCGCTGGGTCAGGTGCGAGGCGATCAACTGCCTGAACGGCGCCACGCCCTGTGCCAGGCGCAGGCCGGCCGCCCGCAGCAGGCGCGCCGGACGGCGATCGTCGGTGTACAGGCTGGCGATCGCGTTGGTGGCCTCGTACAGGGGCCGCGACGCCAGCCGATGACCACGCTGGTAGCTGGCCAGCATCCCCTCGGCGGTGATATCGGCACCGCGGCGCTGCTGCGCGACGATACCCTGCGCCAGCCGCTGCGCGCTGGCCAGGCCCAGGTTGAAGCCATGCGCGGTGACCGGGTGCATGCCCACTGCGGCATCGCCGATCAGCGCCGAACGCTCGCCGACGAAGCGGTGCGCGTACACCCCCACCAGCGGATACGCCTGTGGCGTGGCCACCGGCTGCATCCGGCCAAGGCGATGCTCGAAGCAGGCACTGACGGCCTCACCAAAGGCCACCTCGTCCATCGCCAGCAGCTCCTCGATCTGCCGCGGCGGCAACGTGATCACCGCCGAAGCCTGGCCCTCGTTGAGCGGCAAGAGCGCCATGGTGCGGCCGTAGCCGAACCACTCCCATGCAGTGTGGTGATGATCGCGCTCGACCTGCATGCGGCAGACCAGCATCGACTTGCCGAAGTCGCGCATCTGCGCACCGATGCCGAGCATGCGCCGGGTGGCGGAGAAGCGGCTGTCGGCGGCAACCAGCAGGCGCGCATGCAGTTGGCTGCCGTCATCGAGCTTGACCACGTGGCCCTGCGCATCGGCCTGCACGCCCAGCACCTTGCGCCCGTCGAACAGCTCCAGGCCGTCCTGGCCCTGCACCGCATCCCACGCGGCGCGGCGGATCAGATGGTTGGGTACCAGCCACCCCAGCGGCTGGCCATCAACCTGGCTGCTGGCGAAGGTCAGCGCGAACGGCGAGCCGCCGTTCATTACCTTGGCGTCGCGCAGTTCAGCGACTTCGGCCTGCGGCAGGCGCTGCCACAGCCCCAGCTGCTCCATGCTCTGCCGCGAGGCATGGGTCAGCGCGATCTCGCGGCCATCGAAGGCGGCCTCGGCCAGGGCCTGGCGCGGTTGGACTTCGACCAGCCCGACCTGCAGGCCGCTGCCGGCCAGCGCGCGCGCGAAGCACAGGCCTGCCGGCCCGGCACCGACCACCACCACGTCCATCCTGCGCATGCGCGCCTCCTGCCGTTGATTCAGTCCGCGCCAGCATAGCGCCGCCCGCATGACTGGCCTTGATCTGGATCAGGCCCAGGTCACAACAACGCGAACACCAGCGCCAGGATCGACAGCAGCGACACCGCCCACACCAGGCTGCGCACATAGGGCACACCTGCGGCATACAGCGGCAAATAGGCCACGCGCGCCCAGAAGTAGGCCTGCGCAGCCAGCGCCGTGGTGTCGTTGGTACGCCCGGCCACCACCACCGCAACTGCCGCGGCTGCAAAGAACGGGAAGGTCTCCAGGAAGTTGCCCTGGGCCCGCTGCAGGCGCCCGGCCAGCGGGCTGACCGGCTTTGCATCGCCATCGCGTGCCGAGGCATTCCACTTCATCCCGCGCTCGCGGGTGACCACGGTGGAGGTAGCAAAGATGTAGACGAAGCCCAGCAGCACCGACCAGGCCAGCATCGTCAGTTCAGTTGCCATCGATCATCTCCTCAGGGTGCCGACGCACGCAGGCTGTAACCGGCCAGGCGCCACACCTGGTCCTCGTCGAAACGGAACGAGACCAGCTCGCGCACCGGCTGCGCGCTGTTGGCGAACCGGGTCGGGAAACTGACGTTGATGTACAGCCCTTCCGGCACGGCAGCACCGGCGCTGTACTTGACCCGGGTGATGGTCGGCTGGCCACGCCCGGCCAGCGCACCCAGGCGCGCGCGCTCGCTGGTCAACTGGCTGACGAAGGCGGCCTTCGGTACCGCACGGCGCGCGACGGCAGAGGCGCCATCCCACAATTCACCGGCACGGTTGGCATCGACCAGCTGCGCCGCCTTCATTGCCGCCGCACCCATTTCCGCATCCTGTTTCTGTACCTGCGCCTGCTGCGCGGCGGTCAACGCCGGAGCGCCAGCGGTTGCCGGTTTCGCAGCCGCTGGCGATGCCGGTGCCGGCCGCGCGGGTGCCGGTGCAGGCGTGCTCGGCGCAGGAACCTGCGCCAACGCGGTCAGGGGCATCAGGGACAGCAGCAGGAGCACGCGCTTCATGGACACCGCCGGTTCTCGGGAAAGAACCGCAGTCTACGCCAGCGCGGTGATCTGCCCGTCAGCGCGCGTTGGCGCTGCCTTCCACCGCGGCGGCATCGGCCTGCGCGGCAGGCGTGCCGGTGTCTGCCGGCGCCTGTTCGGCCACCGGCGGCGGCTCCGATGGCGCCGGCGGCAGCGTCGCCACGTCGATTTCCGACAGCGGGCTTTCTTCCGGGCACACCGCATCCGGGAAACCGAAGCGCTGCTTGAGCGCCTGGCCGCAGCTGTTGATCGACTCCATGTCGGCGCCTTCGCGCTTGCACTGCTGGTCGAACGCGATCAGGAACGCGTCCTTGCGCTGCACGAAGTCATCGCCGCAGGCGCGCATCTGCTTGATCCGTTCCAGATCGTCCTGCACCGCGTTGGTGCCATCCAGACCGTACTGGCGCAGCTCGTCCGGGGTCAGCAGGCGCAGGCTGCGGTTGGGCACGGTCATCATCAGGTCGGCCACGCCCACCGCCACGCCGTTGCGCTGCAGGTAGTCCTTCACGTTGTCGTAGACCTCGTGCAGCTCGCGGTTGAGTTCCGCGCGCGAGGTGGCCTTGGAACTGATGCGCATCATGCGATGGATGCCGACCTTGCCCGACAGCAGGCGGTTGTCACCGGCGGCCAGCACGAACACGCAGGCGCTGTGGCAGATCGAGCCTTCGCGCACCCAGATGGTCCAGCCGGATTCACCGATGCTGTCACCGGCGACGATCGCCGATTCCACCTGGCCGCCGCTGGAATCCAGGTCGAGGATGCGCTTGTGGATCTTCTGTTCGTCAGCGACCACGGCCAACCGCCACATCATCTCGGCGAAGCCCGGATTGATCTTGCCGGCGTAGCGCACGCGCATCAGGCCGCGCTCGGCACACGGCGCCAGCGCCTGGCTGATCTGCTCGCGCTGCAGGCCTTCCAGCTCGACACCGTCGCCCGCATCGCCGGCATATTCGGTGCTGCAGCTGACCCAGGCGCGGCCATTCTCCAGCTGCGCCTGCGGCCACGGCCGATCCGCCCGGCTGCGCGGCGGTGCCGGCGGTGGCGGCGCATCGGCCGCATTGATCGAGACCATGTTCTCGCCATCACTGGCCGGCGCCCGCGCCGCCTTGTCGGCGGCGGTGACATTGCCTGGATTCTCCAGCTGACTGCAGCCCGCCAGGGCCAGGCACAACAGGGGCAACCAGCGGAGTTTGGCGGACATCGGGCAACCGGATTTCAAGGGAGCAAGGGCCACAGTCTACCCGTCCAGACCGCGCATTCAGCGCGTGGCACTGAACCCCTTCTGACCCTGGGGAAAAAGCGTGTCGACCAAGGTCGACACCCACCAACAGCAGTGCAGAACACCGTCCCGACAGGTCGCAGCAATCTGTCAAAGGCGGGGAGGGTCCGGTTGCGGGGGCGTGAGCCGCATGGATGCGGCGACCGAGCCTTATCTGATCGGAATCTGGCAGCGTAGGTGCCGAGAGCCGGCGTGGGCCGCCGTACAAGCCTGGATCTCGACGATCGCCATGTA
>NZ_JCAFUL010000017.1:0-76641 GCF_059371315.1 Stenotrophomonas sp. YJH_SMC_8
ACGCGACGCCCGAAGCAGACCGATCCCCGCCTAAGGACAGTCGCGGCGTCCCTCCGGAGGCTGCCGGCCAGCGGCCGGCACTACCGTGCCCGCTTGCCGGAGAGATCCAAGCCTCCCCAGCAACACAGTTGCTACAGGGAGGTACTTGCGGCGCCCCCCGCGTACCCATGCCTCCCCGCCAAACCAACACACCCGCTCTTGCCGTTGCTCCGGCGGGTGCAGGGCCGCAGGCCCTGCACTGCAAAACCTCACTTGCCCCGCAGGCGGCTGTGCCGGAACCCGTAGCAGAAATAGATCACGAAACCGACGAACGTCCACACGCCCATCAACATCCAGTTGTGCATCGTCATCGCCGACAGCAGCGCCAGGCAGCTCAGCACGCCCAGGCTGCAGATCAGCCAGGCCATCGGCATGCGGAACGGGCGCGGCAGGTCCGGCTGGGTGCGGCGCAGGATCAGCACGCCGGCACAGACGGCGGCGAACGCGATCAGCGTACCCATCGAGGTCAGCTCGCCGAGGATGTCCAGCGGGAACAGCGCCGCCAGCAGCGCGATGCCGATGCCGGTGATCACGGTGTTGATGTGCGGGGTGCGGTACTTCGGGTGGATCTTGGTGAACACCGGCGGCAGCAGGCCGTCGCGGCCCATGATCATGAAGATGCGCGGCTGGCCGATGATCATCACCAGCACCACCGAGGACAGGCCGACCAGCGCGCCGACCTCGACCACCCAGCGCAGCCAGCCCAGCTGCGGATGCGCGGCCACCGCGGTCACCACCGGCTCATCGGTGCCCAGCAGCTGGAATGGCACCAGGCCGGTCATCACCGCGGCCATCGCGATGTAGAGCACGGTGCAGACCACCAGTGACAGCATCATGCCGATCGGCATGTCACGCTGCGGGTTCTTCGATTCCTGCGCCGCCACCGACACCGCCTCGAAGCCGATGTAGGCGAAGAACACCATCGCCGCGCCGCGCAGCACGCCTTCCATGCCGTACTTGCCGGGGCCTTCGTTGGCGGGGATGAACGGCGTCCAGTTGCTGGTATCCACGTACTTCCAGCCGACCACGATGACCAGCACGATCAGGCCGGTCTTGAGCACGACCATCGCCATGTTCATCGCCGAGGACTTGCTGATGCCGACGTAGCACAGCCAGGTCAGCAGCAGGACCAGGGCCGCAGCAGGCAGGTTGGCGATCGCGCCGGTCGGGCGCAGCTGTGCGTCCAGTGGCGCACTGACCAGCGCGGCTGGCAGATGGATGTCGAACTGGCTGAGCAGGCTGAGGAAGTAGCCGGTCCAGCTGACCGCTACTGCCGAGGCGGAGACGCCGTATTCGAGCACCAGCATCCAGCCGATGAACCAGGCCGACAGTTCGCCGAAGGTGGCATAGGTATAGGTGTAGGCGCTGCCGGAAACCGGCACCATCGAGGCGAACTCGGCGTAGGCCAGCGCGCAGAAGGCGCAGCAGATGGCGGCCAGCACGAACGACAGCATGATCGCCGGGCCGGCGTGGTTGGCGGCGGCCTGGCCGGTGATGACGAAGATGCCGCCGCCGATCACCGCGCCGATACCGAGGGCGGTCAGCCCCCAGGGGCCGAGGTGGCGGCGCAGGCTCAGGCCGTTGGCGTCTTCATGGGCGGCATGCGGGTGCTTGGTGGCCCACAGTTGCTTGAACATGTGTGGTGGTCTTGTCGAAGCGCGCCATGACCGGCGCGCGGGGAAAACGGACGGGCCGGCGCGAGGCCGGCCCGTAGGCGGATCAGGGCGACTTGGCCAGCTTGCTGTTGCGGATGCCGTAGCCCAGGTAGATCAGCAGGCCGAGCAGCGTCCAGCCCACGAACAGGTGCCAGTGCACCACGAACGCCTGCCAGAACAGGAACAGGCAGGTGGCCGCGCCCAGAGGGCAGATGATCCACACCGCCGGCACGCGGAACGGGCGATGGATCTCCGGCTTGGTATAGCGCAGCACCAGCACGCCGATGCACACGGTGGCGAAGGCCAGCAGGGTGCCCATCGACACCAGCTCGCCCAGCACGTTCAGCGGCACCAGGCCGGCCAGTGCGGCAGCGATCACGCCGACCACGATGGTAGCGACGTACGGGGTACGGAAACGGGCGTGGACCTTGCCGAAGAACTTCGGCAGCAGGCCGTCGCGGGAGATGGTGTAGGCGATGCGGGTCTGGCCCATCATCATCACCAGCACCACCGAGGACAGGCCGGCGATGGCGCCGATTTCCACCGCGGTCTTCAACCACGCCAGCTGCGGGTAACCTTCCAGCGCGGTGGCCACCGGCTTGTCGGTGCCCAGCAGGTGGTACGGCATCATGCCGGTCAGCACCGCGCAGACGATGATGTAGACGATGGTGCACACCGCGAGCGAGCCGAGCAGGCCGATCGGCATGTTGCGCTGCGGGTCCTTGGTTTCACCGGCGGCGGTGGAGACCGCATCGAAGCCGATGTAGGCGAAGAACACGATGGTGGCCGCGCGGAACACGCCGCTCCAGCCGAACTCACCCGGCACGCCGGTGTTTTCCGGGATGAACGGCTGCCAGTTGGCGGGGTCGATGTGGGCCGCACCGATGCCGATGAACAGGCAGATGACGGTGACCTTGATCGCCACGATGATCGCATTGACGAAGGCCGACTGGGTCACGCCCACGTACAGCAGGCCGGACACCGCTGCCACGATCAGCACCGCCGGCAGGTTGAACAGCTTGCCGGAGGAGACGAACTCGCTGCCGGTCCAGGCAATGGGCGCGGCGCTGAGCAGGTCCGGGAACGGCATGTGCAGCGTGGTGGTGATGAAGCTGATCAGGTAGGCCGACCAGCCCACCGCGACCGAGGCCGAGGCGAACAGGTATTCCAGCACCAGGCACCAGCCGATGAACCAGGCCATGCCTTCGCCGAGGGTGGCGTACGAGTAGGAATAGGCACTGCCGGAGACCGGCATCATTGCCGCGAACTCGGCGTAGCACAGGCCCGCCAGGGCACAGGCGAAACCGGCCAGCACGAACGACAGCATCACCGCCGGGCCTGCATGGTTGGCCGCAGCCTGGCCGGTCAGCACGAAGATACCAGCGCCGATCACCGCACCCACGCCGAGCAGGATGAGGTGTTTAGCCGTGAGGGTCCGTTTCAACGTGGCTTCGCCGTCCAGGCTGCCTTCGATGGGTTCGCCGGCATCGACGTGCCCGGCCGGCTGGACCGGCTTGACCCTCAACAGAGCTTTCAGCATGCAGTACTTCCTAATGATCGGATTTGGGTGGGCCGCCGATACGTTGCCGGCAACCTTGAATGGTGAAGGCCGCGCGAACGGCCCGCTGTACCTTAGCCAAAGCTGAAGCCAACGCACAAGCGCAATCGCAACAATGAACGGCGATAATGAGCAGTCATGTTCCCGATCCCGCCCATTCATGAGCCAGACCGCCGAAACCCTTGCCGTGCTTGACGATCGCCTGCGCGACCTGCTGCGGGACTACGCCCGCCGTGAGCCCGCCCACGACGCACTGGCTGCCGAATTCGGCACATTGCTGGACGATCCGGAAGATCCGTTCCGGCGTGAACGGCTGGCCGGCCACTTCACCGCCAGCTGCTGGCTGGTCAGTGCCGATGGCCAGCGCCTGCTGCTGACCCATCACCGGAAGCTCCAGCGCTGGCTGCAGTTGGGCGGCCACGCCGACGGCGACCGCGACCTGGCCCAGGTGGCGCTGAAGGAAGCCGAAGAGGAGTCGGGCCTGAGCGGCCTGGTACTGGAAGACCCGGCCATCTTCGACATCGACAAGCACTGGATTCCGGAACGCAAGGACGTGCCGGGACACTGGCACTATGACGTGCGTTTCGTGATCCGGGCACTGGGCGGCGAAGCCTTCGTGCTCAGCGAGGAGTCGCTGGAGCTGGCCTGGCGGCCGGTGGCCGAGGTCGCCGCAGACCCGGAATCGGACGAGTCGATGCAGCGCATGGCGCGCCGGTGGCTGGCGCGTTGATGTTCTCCGACACCTGCGCGGCGTTTGTTGCGGCTCACGTCTGTGGTGAGGCGAAGCACAATGCGGCCCTCATGATGATCAAGGCGGCATTGCCGGTCATCACATCCATCGACTGGGAGCGAGTGCCCTCGCGCCTTGAGGTTCCGGGAGTGGGGCGTGAGCGGCTGGCGCAGGAGTTGAGTGCCATTGCAGATGCTGTTGGCTTGCCAAGCGAGGCTGCGTTGACGGTTGTCCAGGTGGATGGGGCGGTACCTTCGCTGGGCAGCCGCCTGCAGGACTGGCTGGTTCATGCCGAGGAGCTGGATTTCGTCGATACGCTGTTCCTGTCGATGGAAGACAGGGTTCTGATCCATTGGGACTTTTACAGGAACCTCCACGCCGTAAGGTTCTGAGGTGCCCCATCCACGCATGGCGTGGATCTACTACGGGATCGCGCAAAGCGCCAGTAGATCCACGCCATGCGTGGATGGCGCGATGCCGGAAGCAATCCGCCGGGCCATGCCCGGCGAACCTTCGATCAATACAGGATGCGCGTACGCAGTGTCCCAGGAATCGCAGCCAGTTCGTCGCGCACGGCGGCCGCCTGTTCCTCGCTCGCGGTGATGTCGATCACCACGTAACCCACCTTCGGGTCGGTGCGCAGGAACTGGCCGTCGATGTTGACGTTGTGGCGCGAGAAGATCTCGTTGACCCTGGACAGCACGCCCGGCACGTTCTGGTGGATATGCAGCAGGCGCAGGCTGTCGGCGTGCTCGGGCAGGGTCACTTCCGGGAAGTTGACCGCCGACAGGGTGCTGCCGTTGTCGCTGTAGCGCACCAGCTTGGCCGCCACTTCCACACCAATGTTGTCCTGCGCCTCCAGCGTGCTGCCGCCCACGTGCGGGGTCAGGATCACGTTGTCGTGGCGGGTCAGCGGCGATTCGAAGATATCGCCGTTGCCCTTCGGCTCGACCGGGAACACGTCCAGCGCGGCGCCGCCGACGTGGCCGCTGGCCAGCGCCGCGTCCAGTGCATCGATGTCGACCACGGTGCCGCGTGCGGCATTGATCAGGTGCGCACCCTTGCGCATCTT
The DNA here is from genome assembly GCF_059371315.1 of Stenotrophomonas sp. YJH_SMC_8. Lineage (NCBI taxonomy): Bacteria > Pseudomonadati > Pseudomonadota > Gammaproteobacteria > Lysobacterales > Lysobacteraceae > Stenotrophomonas > Stenotrophomonas sp. YJH_SMC_8. Next base: position 5,055 of record NZ_JCAFUL010000017.1, read on the forward strand.
CGCCAGCTCGGTACTACCGATCATCCACTGCGTGGAAGGGGTTTCCGGCACGTGCAGGGTGACGATGTCGGCGCGCGCCAGCAGGTCGTCCAGGCTGGCGGCAGCGCGGGCATTACCCAGCGCCAGCTTGGTTTCCACGTCGTGGAAGATCACCTGCATGCCCAGCGATTCGGCCAGCACGCCGACCTGGGTGCCGATGTGGCCGTAACCGATGATGCCCAGGGTCTTGCCGCGCACCTCATGGCTGCCGCTGGCCGACTTCGACCAGCCGCCGCGATGGCACTCGGCGTTCTTCTGCGGGATGCCGCGGGTCAGCATGATCGCCTCGGCGATCACCAGCTCGGCCACGCTGCGGGTGTTGGAATAGGGCGCGTTGAACACCGGGATGCCGGCCAGCTCGGCCGCGTCCAGGTCCACCTGGTTGGTGCCGATGCAGAAACAACCCACCGCGATCAGGCGCTTGGCCTCGGCCAGCACCTCGGCGCTGAGCTGGGTGCGCGAGCGGATGCCGACGATGTGCGCTTCGGCGATGCGCGCCTTCAGTTCGTCCTCGGGCAGCGCCTTGGTGTGCGCTTCGATCTGGCTGTAGCCGGCGGCGCTGAACACCTCCACGGCGGTCTGGCTGACCCCCTCCAGCAACAGCACGCGGATATCCTGCTTCGGGAACGAGGTCTTCTTCGGCGACATGGGGCGACACGGCCAGTGGGACAGGGGCCAATCACTATGCCAGATCGCGACGACCATGGTGCAGTGCGCAATTGGTTGCATCGGTAGCTATCTGCCTGCCTGCGGGGCTGGACGCTGGCGCGTGCCGCTGGCACGCTTGCCCGTTCTTCACGCACCGCGCTGGACCGTCATGACCGATTCCCGCATTGCCTCGCTGCAGCTGGCCTGTCCCGGCCTGAAGCTGAAGACCGACCCGGCCGACCTGGAGCATTACGGGCGCGACTGGACCCGGCGCTGGACACCGGCGCCGCTGGCGGTCGCGCTGCCGGCCACGGTCGAGGAAGTACAGGCGGTGATGCGCTGGAGCGCCGGGAATGACGTGGCGGTGGTGCCGTCCGGCGGCCGTACCGGCCTGTCCGGTGGCGCAGTGGCGGCCAACGGCGAGCTGGTGCTCAGCCTGGAACGGATGAACAAGGCACTGGCCTACGATGCGGTCGATCGCACGCTGGTGGTGCAGGCCGGCATGCCGTTGGAAGCCGTGCACAATGCCGCGCTGGACCATGGCCTGATCTACCCGGTTGATTTCGCCGCGCGTGGTTCCTGCACGATCGGCGGCAACATCGCCACCAATGCCGGCGGCATCCGCGTGATCCGCTACGGCAATACCCGCGAGTGGATCGCAGGACTGAAGGTGGTCACTGCCAGTGGCGAACTGCTCGAGCTCAACAAGGGCCTGATCAAGAACTCAAGCGGCTACGACTTCCGTCAGCTGCTGATCGGTTCGGAAGGCACCCTGGGCGTTATCGTCGAGGCGACGGTGAAACTGACCGACCCGCCGCCTGCAAGCAACGTGATGCTGCTGGCGCTGCCCAGCTTCGAGGTGCTGATGCAGGTATTCGCCGCGTTCCGCGCGCGCCTGCAGCTGCAGGCCTTCGAGTTCTTCACCGACCGGGCGCTGGAGCATGTGCTGGCGCACGGCGCGCAGGCGCCGTTCGACGAGGTGCACCCGTACTACGTGGTCACCGAGTTCGCGGCCAACGACGAGGCGCAGGAAGCGGCGGCGATGGCCGCCTTCGAGGACTGCATGGGCAACGGCTGGGTCAGCGACGGCGTGATCAGCGCCAGCGACGCCCAGGCCGCCCAGCTGTGGCGCTTGCGCGAAGGCATCACCGAATCGCTGGCGCGCTACAAGCCCTACAAGAACGACGTGTCGGTGCGGATCTCGGCGATGCCGGCGTTCCTTGCCGAGACCCAGGCGCTGATCGGGCAGGCCTATCCGCACTTCGACGTGGTCTGGTTCGGCCATATCGGCGACGGCAACCTGCACATCAACGTGCTCAAGCCCGACGACACCGGCGACGCCGAATTCGTGGCGCAGTGCGAACATGTGACCAAGCTGCTGGCGCAGGTGCTGGCCCGCTTCGACGGCAGCATTTCGGCCGAACACGGCATTGGCCTGGTCAAGAAGGGTTACCTGGACAGCACCCGTGGCCCGGCCGAGATCGCCCTGATGAAGGCGGTCAAACGCGCGTTCGATCCCCAAGCGCGGCTGAATCCCGGCAAGCTCTTCGACCTCTGAGCCGGGAAAATCCTTCACGTACCCGTTACGCTCCACGCACCTTCACAACCGGCTTCGCACCGATGACCCGTCCGCTTCTGCTGCTCGCCCTGCTGTCCCTGCCGCTGGCCGGCTTCGCTTCCAGCTTCGCCGGCACCTCGGCCGGTTCCGCCACCGGCGCATCGTCGGGCTCTTCGGCCAGCAGTTCGGGCGATGACAAGGTGGTGCAGGCTGCACGTGATGATGCCGCTGCATTCGTTGCCAGCGACGGCCAGATCCGCGGTGCGCGCCTGCAGGCCGCGCTGGTCCACCTGCGCGAGCAGAGCACTGCCGCACAGCAGCAGAGCGATCTGGAACTGGCCCGCGCGCTGCTGGCGCGCTGATCCAGGCGGCATGACCTCCGCGTCATCGCTTTCTGTAGAGCCGAGCCATGCTCGGCTGAGCGCCAGGCGCAGATGGGCAGTTACAGCAGCCACGCATGGCGTGGTTCTACTGCTGATCGCCCACGCCGCGCACGCAGCCGATCGCCTTCAGCTCGACCCGGCAGGGCTGAACCCTGCACAGCAGCAGCTCGCCAACCAGACCCTGGCCGACGTGCGGGCGCTGCTGCCGGATGGCCTGCTGGCTGCATTGCCGGCACAGGTCCAGGTACGCTGGAGCGATGACCTGCCGGCCGATGTACACGGCCGCGCTTTCGCCGGCCACATCACCCTGCGTCGCGAGCTGCTGGATGATGCCGTGCCCGGCGCCCGCCGCGCGCGGCGCAGCGCCCTGGTGCATGAGCTGACCCATGTTGCAGACCGTAGCGGCGCGAACTGGTCGCGCAGTGCACGCTGGCGTGATCTGGCCGGGTGGCAGCGCAAGCCCTGGCATCTGGGCCGTGGTCACAACGACTTCCGTGACCGTAGTCCGGACACCTATGAATTGAAGGACCCGGCCGAACATCTGGCCGTGAACGCCGAGCATTTCGTGCTCGATGCCGAGTTTGCCTGCCGTCGCCCGGCGCTGGCGCAGTGGTTCCTGGCGCATTTCGGATCACCTCCGTCGCTGCCGCAATCCCATTGCGCCACCGCGCTGCCGTTGCTGCAGGCTGATGCGGAAGAGGGCGCTGCGTCATTGCTGCAGCTCGATCCCTCCCGTGTCTACGCGGTGGACTACCTGTTCGCCGAAGGCAGCGCGCAGCCGATGAGCCGCTGGGGCCACAGCATGTTGCGGCTGGTGATCTGCCGGCCCGGCCGCGCTCCGGGGCCGGACTGCCGCCTGGACCTGGAGTACCACCGCGTGCTGTCGTTCCGCGCGTTCGTAGGCGACGTGCAGATTTCCAACTGGCGCGGACTGACTGGCGGCTATCCCTCGCGGCTGTTCGTGTTGCCGCTGCAGCAGGTGGTGGACGAATACACCAAGGTCGAACTGCGCGGCCTGCAGTCGTTGCCGCTGCAGCTGCAACGCGACGAGATCGCCAGCCTGCTCGAGCGCACCGCGCAGGTGCACTGGAGCTATGACGGGCGCTACTACTTTGTCAGCAACAACTGCGCGGTGGAAACCGCCAAGCTGCTGCAGGCGGGCGTGCCGCGCCTTGGGCGGGCCGGTCTGGCCCAGCTGAGCCCGCGCGGGTTGAAGCGCCGCCTGGCGCGGTTGCAGGTGCTTGACGAGCAGGTGATGGCGGATCGCAGCGCCGCGCAGGCGCAGGGCTACTACTTCGCCTCGGCACGCGACCACTACCAGCAGTTGTTCGATGTGGCGGCTTCGCAGCTGGACCTGCCGGTGCGCGACGTGCGCGGCTGGCTGAAGCTGCCCGCGCATCAACGTGCGCCCTGGTTGCTGCAGGGCGACCTGCGCGCCAGCGCCGGGCTGCTGTTGCTGGAGCAGGCCGCGCAACGCCGCGCCGAACTGCGCGCGCGTGACGTGCTGAAGCGGCAGCTGCTGGCCGCACCGGGCAGCAGCGAATCCCGCAATCTGCACGGGCTGCTGGAACAGAGCGGGCAGTGGTTACGTCCCGGCACGTTGCTGCGGGATGGCGGCTATGGACTGCCGTTGGCCGATGAGCAGGCGGTACTGGCCGGGGCAGTGGCCACCGCCAGTGCGCAGGCAGTCCCTGCATGGCGGGCATTGCGCGTGCAGCTGCGCCAGGCGCTGCCAGCGCCGCAGCGCGAGGAAATGGACGCGATCGATGCCAATCTCGCCAGGCTCGGCGCGCACCTGCGCGAACAGGCCGCGCTACCGGTTACTGGCGCGGAAGCTCAATGACGAAGCGGCTGCCGCCGGTACTGCCGGGCGTGCAGTAGACGCGGCCGCCATGCGCATCGGCGATGGCCTTGACCACCGCCAGGCCCAGTCCGCTGCCGCCGCCCTGGCGCGAGCGCGAGCCATCGGCGCGCATGAACGGAGTGAAAATATCGGTATGGAGTTCCGGGTCGATGCCCGGACCTTCGTCTTCGATTGCCACCTGCACGTGTCCGGGCGTGTCATGCACGGCAATCCTCACCTTGCCCGGGCTCGCGTAGCGGCGCGCGTTTTCCAGCAGTGCCAGCAGCGCCTGGCGCAGCCGGGTCGGGTCACAGTGCGCGTTGTGTTCCTCGCGGCTGGTTTCCAGCTCCAGCACGAAGCCGGCGGCCCGGAACTGCGGGTCGACCAGGGTCATCACCGAGTGCACCTCGGCGACCACGTCGGTGCGTGCGCGGCGCACGTCCAGCCGTGCATTGTCGGACAGGCTGAGTACGCGCAGATCCTCGATCAGCCGCGACAGGCCCTCGACCTGCGCGAGCAGGCTGCGGAACTGTGACTGGTCGGGCTGGAACACGCCCTCGGCCAGGCCCTGCAGGCGACCGCGCAGGATTGTTACCGGGGTCCGCAGTTCATGGGCGATGGCTGCATGCCACATCGCACGCTCGCTTTCCATGTGCTGCAGGCGGCGCGCCATCGCATTGAAATCCTCGACCAGGGTCGCCACCTCGCCCGGCGAATTCTCTTCGACGCTGGCACGTGCCCCCAGGTCGCCGCCAGCGAGCGCGCGCACGCTGTCCACCAGTGAATTCAGGGGTGACAGGATGCGATGGGCGAGACGGAACGAGGCGGCGATGGCCAGCGCCAGGCCGGTCAGGATCACGCCGACCATCCACGCCAGCTCCGGCCCGGTCGGCAACCAGCCTTCCGGTTCCTCGGTGCTGCCGGGGAAAAACTCGACCAGCACCGCATACAGCAACCATGACGACAGGATCATCATCACGATCACGCCGATCACCATCAGCGACATCGAGACGATGATGTGCCGGCTGAGCCCGGATCGGCGCAGGCGGCCCATCAGCGGTCGGCCATCAACCGGTAGCCGACACCCCGCACGCTGGCCGGTACGTTGACCATGCCGACTTCGTCCAGCTTGCGGCGAAGCTTGCTGACATGGCTGTCGACGGTGCGTTCCAGTGCCTCGCTTTCCGGCAGGCATTCGTGCATCAGTTCGCTGCGGCTGAAGATGCGTGTCGGCGCCAGCGCCATGCAGTGCAGCAGCTTGAACTCGGTAAGGGTGAGCAGTACTTCATGGCTGTAGCCATCGCCTTCGACGTGCACGGCGTGGGTGGCCGAGTCGATCAGCAACGGGCCCGCGCGCAGCGCCGTCGGCGTGTCCACGCGTGAGGCACGCAGCGTACGCCGCAGTACCGCACGCACGCGCGCGGCAACTTCGGCCGGATTGAATGGCTTGACCACATAGTCGTCGGCGCCCATGCGCAGCGCGGTCAGCTTGTCCAGGTCCTGGTCCAGCGCGGTCAGCATGATCACCGGTGTTTCGCCGCGCTGGCGCAGCTGGGTCAGCACGCTCCAGCCATCCAGTCGCGGCAGCTGTACGTCGAGCAGGACCAGGTCGGGGCGGGCGCTGCGGTGCAGGTCCAGTGCGCTGTGGCCATCGGCGGCGCGCAGGGTACGCAGTCCTTCGCGTTCCAGGTAGGCGGTAAGAATATCGGCGATCTCGGCCTCATCCTCGACGATCAGGACGAGGGCGGCGAGGGCGGGGGAGGCATGCATGCAGGGGCGGGGCCTTAAGGTGCTTGCCTCCATCGTATCTCCACAGTTCCTCCATCGAAACCCCATCATCGCCCCGCAGACTGCACGCTTCAGAACCTATCAGCCGCCTGCGCGGCATTGTGCACAGCAATGAGAACCTTCAGGACTCCGGTCGCGTTGATCGCGGCCCTCGCCCTGGCCATGACGGCCTGCTCCACCCCCGAAGCCACGCCCGAAGCCACCCCGCGTGTCAGCGTGGTCACCGTCGGCCCGCAGGTGGTACAGCGCGATGACGAACTGCCCGGCCGCGTGGCCGCCGTGCGCACCGCGCAGATCCGTGCCCAGGTGGGCGGCATCGTGCAGCGCCGCTTGTTTGACCAGGGCGCGGAAGTGAGCGCCGGCCAGGCCCTGTTCCAGATCGATCCGGCGGCGTTCCGTGCCGATGTCGACTCGGCACTGGCCGCGCTGCAGCGCAGTGAGGCAGCCCTGGGTCGCAGTCGCGTGCAGTCGCAGCGCCTGCACGCCCTGGCTGCCGCGCAGGCGGTCAGCCAGCAGCATCGCGACGACGCCAGTGCCGAGTACGAGCAGGCGCGCGCGGCGGTGAATGAAGCGCGCGCGATCCTGGCCCGCCGGCAGCTCGACCTGCGCTATGCCACGGTCAGTGCACCGATTGCCGGCCGCATCGACCAGGCGCTGGTGACCGAGGGCGCACTGGTCGGCGTGGCCGATGCCGAGCCGATGGCGGTGGTACAGCAGATCGACCAGGTCTACGTCGATGTGCGCCAGCCGGCGGCCCAGCTGGAGTCGCTGCAACGCAGTGCAGGTGGTGGCGAACTGCCGGTGACCATCATCGGTGCGGCGGGCAAGCCGCTGACCGAACGCGGCCAGCTGCTGTTCTCCGGCATCAATGTCGACACGCGTACCGGCGATGTGATCCTGCGCATCCTGGTGGATAACCCCCAGCGCCAGCTGCTGCCGGGGATGTATGTGCGTGCGAAGGTGCCGCGCGGTGCGCCGGCCAGCGCATTGACCGTGCCGCAGCAGGCCGTGCTGCGCAGCGCTGGCGGCCAGGCCTATGCCTGGGTGATCGCGGGCGATGGCAAGGCGGTGATCCGCACGCTGGAGGTCGACGGCAGCGTCGATCGCCAGTGGCTGGTGCGCACTGGCCTCAAGGCGGGTGAGAAGGTGGTGGTCGAGGGCCAGGAACGCCTGCAGGAAGGCGTGGTGGTCGATGCGCGCGACTGGCAGCTGCCGGTCGCAGGTGCCGGTGCCGTGCAGGCCGGCAGCAAGGGCTGAGCCTGTCCCGGGCCGGTCCCTCCAGGGAAATCCAACATGGCACGTTTCTTCATCGATCGCCCGGTGTTCGCCTGGGTGCTGGCGATCTTCATCATCCTGGCTGGCGTACTGGCGATCCCGCGGCTGGCCGTGGAGCGCTATCCGGCGGTGGCGCCGCCCAGCGTCAGCATCTATGCCAGCTACCCCGGTGCCAGCCCGCAGACGCTGAATGATGCGGTGGTCGGCCTGATCGAGCGCGAGCTGTCCAGCGTCAAGCACCTGCTGTACTTCGAATCGTCGGTGGACACTTCCGGTGAAGCGTCGATCACTGCCACCTTCAAGCCCGGCACCAATCCGGAGCTGGCGCAGGTGGACGTGCAGAACCGGATCAAGGCGATCGAACCGCGCCTGCCGCGCAGCGTCCGCCAGAACGGCCTGTTCGTGGAGGCCGCCGATTCCGGTTTCCTGATGCTGGTGGGCCTGCGTTCGCCCGATGCCAGCGTCAGCGAAGCCGCGCTGGGCGACTTCATGGCACGCAACATCATCGAAGAGCTGCGCCGCATCGATGGCGTCGGCCGCGTGCAGCTGTTCGGTGCCGAACAGGCGATGCGTGTGTGGCTGGACCCGACGCGATTGACCGGCTACGGCCTGACCATGGGCGACGTGGCGGCCGCCATCGAGCAGCAGAACCTGGAAATCTCGCCAGGACGCATCGGCGATTCGCCGGGCGTGCCGGGCCAGCGCATCACCGTGCCGTTGAGCGCCGATGGCCAATTGTCGACCCCTGAACAGTTTGCGGCCATCGTGCTGCGCGCCGGGACCGACGGCTCACGAGTGCTGCTGGGCGATGTCGCCCGCGTCGAACTGGGCGCGCAGAGCTATGCCTGGGGTAGCCGCGAGGATGGCCATCCCGCCACCGCTGCCGGCGTGCAGCTGCGCCCCGGCGCGAATGCCGTGCGGACCGCATCCGCGGTGCGCGAACGCATGGCCGAACTGGCGCCGCTGCTGCCGCGTGGGGTGGAGTCGAGCATTCCGTTCGACACCGCACCCTTCGTGAAGATCTCTATCCAGAAGGTGGTGCAGACGCTGCTGGAAGCGATGCTGCTGGTGTTCGCGGTGATGTACCTGTTCCTGCAGAACTGGCGTTACACGCTGATCCCGGCGCTGGTCGCGCCGATCGCGCTGCTGGGCACCTTTGCAGTGATGCTGGCGCTTGGCTTTTCGATCAACGTGCTGACCATGTTCGGCATGGTGCTGGCGATCGGCATCATCGTTGACGATGCGATCGTGGTGGTCGAAGGCGTGGAACGGATCATGGCCGAGGAAGGACTGCCACCCCGCGAGGCCACCATCAAGGCGATGCGCGAGCTGACCGGCGCGGTGATCGGCATCACCCTGGTGCTGACTGCGGTCTTCATTCCAATGGCATTCGCCAGCGGTTCGGTGGGCGCGATCTACCGCCAGTTCACCGTGGCGATGGCGGTGTCGATCCTGTTCTCGGCGTTGCTGGCACTCAGCTTGACGCCGGCGTTGTGCGCGACCCTGCTGCGCCCCAGCACCCATGGTCATCACGGTCGTGGTGGGCTGTTCGGCGCGTTCAATCGCGGTTTCGAGAAGATGACCGGGCGCTACCGGCGCGGCGTGGCCTCGGTGCTGCAGCGCAGTGGGCGGGTGATGGGCGTGTTCGCTGCCCTGGTGGCGGCCCTGCTGCTGGGCCTGCACTGGCTGCCGGGCGCGTTCCTGCCGGAAGAGGACCAGGGCTACTTCATGACCTCGATCCAGCTGCCGGCCGAAGCGACAGCCGAACGCACGCTGGCGGTGGTCGAAGCCTATGAACGGCACGTGGCCTCGCGCCCGGGCATTGCTTCCAACCAGTCCATCCTCGGCTACAGCTTCTCAGGCTCCGGCCCGAGCGCGGCGCTGACCTACACCATGCTGAAGGACTGGGGCGAGCGTGCAGGCGCCACTGCGGCCGGTGAGGTGGAGGCCGCGCAGAAGGCGATGGCCACGCTGGCCGAGGGCGAGGTGATGAGTGTGATGCCGCCGGCGATCGACAGCCTGGGGCGTTCTTCCGGCTTCTCGCTGGCCCTGCAGGCACGTACCGGGCAGAGCCAGGCGGAGCTGCGCGCGGCGTTGCAGCAGCTGCTGAAGCTGGCCGAGGCGAGCCCGTTGCTGTCGGAGGTGCACGCCGATGGCCTGCCTGCGGGCACCAGCGTGCGGCTGGACATCGACCGGGCCAAGGCCGAGGCGATGGGCGTGGGCTTCGAGCACATCAGCAGCACGCTGTCGGCGGCAATGGGCTCGCAGTACGTCAACGACTTCCCCAACAAGGGGCGCCTGCAGCAGGTGATCCTGCAGGCCGATGCGCCGCACCGGATGGAGCTGGAAGATGTGCTGAAGCTGTACGTGCGCAACAGCGAAGGCGGCATGGTCGCGCTGTCCGAGCTCGTCACCCCGCACTGGACGGAAGCGCCGCTGCAGCTGCAGCGCTATCTGGGCTTCCCGGCATTGAACCTGTCCGGCGCACCGGCCTCGGGCGTATCGACCGGCCAGGCGATGGCGGAGATGGAGCGGTTGGCCGAAGCGCTGCCGTCCGGCTTCGCCCTGCAGTGGACCAGCCAGTCGCTGCAGGAGCGTGAGTCGGGGGCGCAGGCACCATGGCTGCTGATGCTGTCGATGCTGGTGGTGTTCCTGGTACTGGCGGCGCTGTACGAGAGCTGGTCGATTCCGCTGGCGGTGATGCTGGTGGTGCCGCTGGGCCTGCTCGGCGCGGTCGCGGCGGTGTTGTTGCGCGGCATGCCCAACGACGTGTTCTTCAAGGTCGGCATGATCACCGTGATCGGGCTGTCGGCGAAGAACGCGATCCTCATCGTCGAGTTCGCGCGCCAGCTGCAGCAGCAGGGCCGCGGCCTGGTGGAAGCGGCCCTGGAGGCGGCGCGGCTGCGCCTGCGGCCGATCGTGATGACCTCGCTGGCGTTCGCGCTGGGCGTGGTGCCGCTGATGCTGGCGCAGGGCGCGTCGAAGGAAACCCAGCAGGCGATTGGAACCGGTGTGTTCGGCGGCATGGTCAGCGCGACCGTGCTGGCGGTGTTCTTCGTGCCGGTCTTCTATGTAGTGGTACAGGGCGCGCGGCAGTGGATCGCGCAACGCCTGCGCAGGCGCCGGCCGATGCCGGAAGGAACCGTGGATGGAACGGAACATCGTTGAAGATCTGCATGAGCGGCAGTTGATGATGCTGGAGCAGCGCCTGTGCGCAGCGTTGCTGGAAAATGATCACGATGCGCTGACCGCGCTGGTATCGCCGGCCTTGTTCATGATGGACGGCCACGGCGGCCGCATGCTCGACCTGCCGTGGCTGGGCGATTGGCTGGCCGGTGGCCTGCAGGTACGGGCCCTGCAGCTGCAGGCGGCGGAAACCCTGCTGTGTGGCCGCCTTGCACTGCTGTCCAGTGACGTGCGCCTGTCGGTGCGCCAACAGGGCCGTGAGCACGATCTGGAACTGCGCCTGCTGCGGGTGTGGACCTGTAGTTCCGGCGATAGCGGTGCACAGCTGCTGTCGATGGCTGTACTGGCCGCATGAGTGCGGTCAGGCCGCTTTCAGGCCCCGCTCGCCGGCAGATGGTAGGGTCGAGCTTCTCTGTAGTGTCGACAAGGAGTCGAGCCATGCGTGTAGTTCCCAGTCTGTTGGCAGCCTCCCTCGGGTTGGTGCTGGCCGCGTGCCAGCCGGCCCAGGCACCCGCTGCAAGCGGCAATGACACCCCGCCTGCCACGCCGCAGCCGAACAGCAGCGCCGTGGGGGGCAACGAGACCGCCTACCGGTGTGGTGACCTGAACGTGCGCGCGACCTTCAATGGCGAGGATGCGGCCACGGTAGTGATCGGCGAACGTACCTTCGCCATGGCCACCGAACGCGCGGCATCCGGCGCCAAATATGGCGATGGCCAGGGCAACAGCTTCTGGACCAAGGGTAGCGATGACGGCCTGCTGAGCCTGAAGGGCGAGGCGGACCGTGAGTGCCACGCGGTGGAGGCTGCCGAAGGCGATGGCAGTGCCGGCAATGCCGCGTTCCGTGCCACCGGCAATGAGCCCGGCTGGCTTGCGGTCGTTGATGGCGACGCGCCTGGCCTGCAGGTGGAAGTCGACTATGGCGAGCGTCGCTTCGACGTGGCCAAGCCCACCGAAGGTGCTGACGGTTGGAGTGGCAAGGCGTCCGATGGCACCGACGTCAAGCTCAGCTTCCAGCGCGCCACCTGCCAGGACGACATGAGTGGCGAGGCGTTCGAGGCCAAGGTGATGCTGACTGTCGGCACGCGCCAGTACCACGGATGCGGCAATTTCGGCGCCAAGTAATGCGGGGTTCCACCGGACGGTAGCGCCGGGCCATGCCCGGCGTTGCCTTCCGCGGCCGCTCCGCTCGCCGGGCATGGCCCGGCGCTACCGCCTCATGATGCATTCGATGCACGGGATCGAGCGCGGCCACGCCCGGCGTTCTTCGTTCAGCCCTCGCAGGGCTTCAGGTCCAGCTCGAACACCAGATCGTAGCGGCCGTTGATCCCGATCAGCGCTTCGCGGATCGCACAGTCACCGCGATGACGCGTGACCAGATCGGTGAAGATCTTCTCGCGGCCCTCGCAGTACTGGGCATTGGCCGCTTCCAGCTCACGGCGGCGTTCGTCGTCGTAGGGCTCTTCGCCGGCGAAGTGCTGGCAGGTGTTTTCGCGCGCGAGGAAGGCCTGCACGTCGGCCGGCATCCGGCAATAGATGCGCACGTCGTCGACGTCATACACATCGGCAGGAACCGGGCAGCCTGCGGCGGCACGTGCCTTGTCCAGCGCATCATCGCCAGAGGACGGGTCGGTAGAGGACTCGGCTTCGGCGGTGGCCTCGACGGCGGCGGGTGCCTCCACCGGCGGAGCGACAGTCACGACCGGTTCGGCCGGCGCGGCTTTCTGCGCGGCATTCGTATCGGCAGCGCTGTCCGCTGCCTGCGGCGAGCACGCCGCAAGCAGGGACAGGCAGGCGATCAGCGCAAGGCGCTTAGTCGGCACGGCCGGCGAATTCGCCGGTGGCGGTGTTCACCAGCACGCGTTCACCGTTGACGATGTACTCCGGCACCATGATCTCGATGCCGGTGTTGAGCTTGGCCGGCTTCGGGCGCTTGGTGGCGGTGCCGCCCTTCAGTTCCGGCGGGGTCTCGATCACTTCCAGCACCACCGAGGCCGGCAGCTGGATCGCCACCGGCTGCTCGTCGATCACCTGCACGTAGATACCGGTCAGGCCATCGGTGATGTAGCCGGCGTCATCGCCGATCACGTCCGCGTCCAGGGTATACGGGGTGTAGTCCTCGTCATCGAGGAACACGAAGGCGTCGCCGTCCTTGTACGAATAGGTGGACTGGCGGCGCAGCAGTTCGACCTCGACCAGGTTGTCGTCGGCATCGAAGCTGGCGTCGAGCTTGTTGCCGCCCGGCACGCTGTACATGATGAAGCGGAAGCGGACGTTGCCGCCGCGACCCTGCGGCGAGCTGCGCTCGATGTCGCGGATCTGGTACACGCCGTTGTTGTACTCGACGACGTTGCCCTTCTTGATGTCGTTGGCTTTCATGGTGATCTAGGTCGTTGGGGGAGGGCGCCGTCCCGGCGCCCGGGGGGAATCACTTCGGAGCGAGGCGGGTAGCGCCGTCCAGGCGGATGGTCTCGCCGTTGAGGTAGGTGTTGCCGAGGATGAAGCCGACCAGGCTGGCGAAGTCTTCCGGCTTGCCCAGGCGCGACGGGAACGGAATCGAGGCGGCCAGCGACTGCTGCACGGCCTCGGGCATGCCGTCGACCATCGGCGTCCAGAACACGCCAGGTGCAATCGTATTGACGCGGATGCCAAAGCGCGAGAGTTCGCGCGCCATCGGCAGCGTCATCGAGACCACGCCGCCCTTGCTGGCGGCATAGGCAGCCTGTCCAATCTGGCCTTCATAGGCGGCGATGCTGGCGGTATTGATGATGACGCCGCGCTCGCCGTCCGTGCCGGCTTCGTTGTGCTGCATGCGGTTGGCCGCGGCCTTGGCGACGTTGAAGCTGCCGACCAGGTTGACCATCACCGTGCCCTGGAAACCGGCCAGCGGCATCGGGCCCTCTTTGCCCAGCACGCGACCGGCGCCGAGGATGCCGGCGCAGTTCATCGCCACGTTGAGGCCGCCGAGGAAATCGTGGGCCTGGTCGATGGCCGCGGTCACCGCCGCCTCATCGCTGACGTTGACGTTGAAGTAGCGGGCCTTGTCGGCGCCCAGTCCGGCAACGGCGGCAGCGCCCTTGTCGTCGTTGAGGTCGAACAGGGCCACCTTGCCGCCCTGGGCGACGAGGTGCTGGGCCACGGCCAGGCCGAGGCCGGAGACGCCGCCAGTGATCACGGCACGTACGGAAGACAGCTGCATTGAACGGTCCTGCAGGTTCGAGAACCGCCGATTCTAACGGAAGCCGGGACCGTCGCCGTTGTGCACTGCGCCGCCCGGCAAGGGCGGCGCAGTGCCACCATCAACCGGCGGCGGCCAGCGCCTGGCCGGTGCGGCTGGCAGTGGCGCGGCCAAGCAGGCCGGCCAGCCAGCGCCCGGTCTCGGCCAGGGCCGGCAGGTCCACGCCGCTGTCCAGGCCCAGGCCCTGCAGCAGATAGACCACGTCCTCGCTGGCGACGTTGCCGCTGGCACCCTTCGCATACGGGCAGCCACCGGCGCCCGATACCGCGCTGTCGACCACGCGCACGCCTTCTTCCAGGCAGGTGGCGATGTTGGCGATGGCCTGGCCGTAGGTGTCGTGGAAGTGCACGGCCAGTGCCGTCATCGGAATCTCGGCCGCCACCGCCTGCAGCATCGCCCGTGCCTTGCGCGGGGTGCCGACGCCGATGGTGTCGCCCAGCGAGATTTCGTAACAGCCCATCTGGTGCAGGGCGCGTGCAACACGCACCACGTCGGCCAGCGGCACTTCGCCCTGGTAGGGGCAGCCGAGCACGGTCGAGACGTAGCCGCGCACGCGCACGCCATCGGCGGCGGCGCGGCGCAGGATCGGTTCGAAGCGGGCCAGGGATTCATCGATGCCAGCATTGGTGTTGGTGCGGTTGAACGCCTCGGAGGCGGCGGTGAACACCGCCACTTCCTCCACGCCCACCGCACGGGCACGGTCGTAGCCCTGTTCGTTCGGTACCAGCACCGGGTAGTGGATGCCGGGCCGGCGCTGGATGCCGGCGTAGACCTCGGCGGCATCGGCCAGCTGAGGGATCCACTTCGGGCTGACGAAGCTGGTCGCCTCGATGCTGCGCAGGCCGGTGGCCGACAGGCGGTTGATCAGTTCGATCTTGTCGGCGGTGGACACCGACTGCTTTTCGTTCTGCAGGCCGTCACGCGGGCCGACCTCGACGATGCGGACGTAGTCGTTCATGCGGTTGCCCCATAGGCAGGGCGGTGGCAGACCGCCTCGATGTTGTTGCCGTCGGGGTCGAGCACGAAGGCACCGTAGTAGTCGGGGTGATACCACGGGCGCAGGCCCGGGGCGCCGTTGTCGCGGCCACCGGCGGCAAGCGCTGCGGCATGGAAGGCATCCACCTGGGCGCGGCTGGCGCAGGCGAAGGCCACATGCACGCCGTGGTTGGCAGTGCCGCCATTGCCAAGCCAGAAGAACGGCTTGCCGTCGCTGCCGAAGCCGATGTGGTCGTGGGCGCCGGTCTGTTCGGCGGTCACTTCCATCACCACGCCGATCTGCAGTGGCGCCAGTGCCTGCAGGAAGAAGGTCTTGCTGCGCGCCAGGTCGGCGCTGGTCAAACCAAGATGATCGAGCATGTTCAGGCTTCCGTGACCCAGTGGGGCGCGCGCTTGTCGAGGAAGGCGCCCAGGCCTTCCTGGCCCTCGGCGGACACCCGCAGGCGCGCGATCAGGGCGGCATTATCGCGATCCAGGGTGTCGCGGTCATGGCTGTCGCGGACCTGGCGCACCAGCTGCTTGGCGGTGGACGAGGCGATCGGGCCGGCCTTGTCGAGCAGGGCCAGCTGGCGTTGCACGGCTTCGTCCAGGCGTTCGGGCTCGACCAGCTGGTGGACCAGGCCGATGCGCAGCGCGGTGTCGGCGTCGAAATGCTCGCCGGTGGCGAACCAGCGGCGGGCCTGGCGGGGGCCGATGGCCTCGATCACATAGGGTGAGATCACCGCCGGCAGCAGGCCGAGGCGGCTTTCGGTCAGGCCGAAGCGGGCGGAGGTGCTGGCGATGGCGATGTCGCAGCAGGCGACCAGGCCGACGCCGCCGCCGAAGGCCGCGCCATGCACCCGGGCCAGGGTCGGCTTGGGCAGCTCGTCCAGGGTGCGCATCAGCCGGGCCAGGGCGAGTGAATCCTCACGGTTGTCGGCCTCGCTGGCGGCGGCCATGCCACGCATCCACTGCATGTCGGCACCGGCCGAGAAGGAGGCGCCGTGGCCGGCCAGTACCACCGCGCGCACCGAATCATCGCGGCCGGCGGCCTCAAGTGCAGCGGTCAGACGGGCGATCAGCCCGGCGTCAAAGGCGTTGTGCAGCTCCGGCCGGTTCAGCCAGAGGGTGAGGGCGGCGCCGCTGCGCTCGATCTGCAAAGCATCGTTCATGGGATTCCAGGGTCACTCCATACCTGTATGGATCATAGCGGGCCATTGGTCATGGGCCATGACGCGACGCGGGAATGTTAGAATCGAGAACCATTTACATCCAGCAGAGAATACGCTAGATGACGCTGTCCGAACTGCCGCTGCACACCTCGGCCGTGGTCGAGTCCGTGCAGGACCTGCATGCCAACGATGCCATCGCCCGTCGCCTGCGCGAGCTGGGTTTCGTGAAGGGCGAGGAAGTGCGCCTGGTGGCCAAGGGTCCGGTGGGGGGCGAACCGCTGCTGGTGCAGGTCGGGTTCACCCGGTTCGCGCTGCGGATCAGTGAAGCCAAGCGCGTCGTGGTCGACGCCGCCAGCCAGGAACGACGTGCATGACCGCCACTGCCACTACCGCCCCGCTGCGTATCGCGCTGGTCGGTAATCCCAACAGCGGCAAGACCGCACTGTTCAACCAGCTGACCGGCAGCCGGCAGAAGGTCGCCAATTACACCGGCGTCACCGTCGAGCGCAAGGAAGGCCGCCTGCGTGCGCCGTCCGGCCGCGAATTCGCCGTACTCGATCTGCCCGGTGCCTACAGCCTGCAACCGGCCAGCCTGGATGAAGCGATCACCCGCGACCTGTGCCGGGGCTTCTACCCGGGCGAAGCCGCGCCGGATGTGCTGCTGTGCGTGATCGACGCCACCAACCTGCGCCTGCACCTGCGTTTCGCGCTGGAACTGCGCGAGCTGGGCAAGCCGATGGTGGTGGCGCTGAACATGGTCGATGCGGCGCAGCGCCGCGGCATCCAGGTGGACGTGGCCGCGCTCGAGCGCGAGCTGGGCGTGCCGGTGGTGGAGACCGTGGCGGTGCGCAAGCAGGGCGCCAAGGCCCTGGTCGAGCGCCTGGACGCGATGGTGCCGCACCTGGATGCCCCTGTGCCGGGCCCGGAAGGCGGCATCGACTACCACGCCAAGGTGCGCCAGATCCTCTCGGTGGCCGTGCGCATGCCCGCACGTACCGCGAAGATCGATGACGCGCTGGACCGCTGGCTGCTGCACCCCGTGTTCGGCCTGATCAGCCTGGCGGTGGTGATGTTCCTGATCTTCCAGGCGGTGTACGCCTGGGCCACGCCGCTGATGGATGGCATCGAGGCCGGCTTTGCCTGGCTCGGCCAGTTCGTCGGCAGCGTGCTGCCGGAAGGCCCGCTGGCCAGCCTGCTGACCGACGGCATCATCGCCGGCGTCGGTGGAGTGGTGGTATTCCTGCCGCAGATCCTGATCCTGTTCTTCTTCATCCTGGTGCTGGAGGAATCCGGTTACCTGCCGCGCGCGGCGTTCCTGCTGGACCGCATGATGGCGGCCGCCGGCCTGTCCGGCCGCTCGTTCATCCCGCTGCTGTCCAGCTTCGCCTGTGCGGTGCCGGGCATCATGTCCACCCGCAGCATCCAGGATCCGCGTGACCGGCTGGCCACGATCCTGGTGGCGCCGCTGATGACCTGTTCGGCGCGCCTGCCGGTGTACGCACTGCTGATCGGTGCGTTCATTCCGCAGAAGACGGTATGGGGCGTGTTCAACCAGCAGGGCCTGGTGCTGTTCGGCCTGTACGCCGCTGGCATCCTCAGTGCGCTGGCGATGTCGTGGATCATGAAGAAGTGGCGCCGCGACAAGAGCGAACACCCGCTGATGCTGGAGCTGCCGTCGTACCGCCTGCCGCACGTGCGCGACCTGGCGGTGGGCCTGTACGAGCGCGGCATGATCTTCCTCAAGCGCGTCGGCGGCATCATCCTGGCGCTGACGATCCTGCTGTGGGTGCTGCTGTCGTTCCCGGCCGCCCCGGCCGGCGCCACCATGCCCGCGATCGATTACAGCTACGCCGGCCAGATCGGCCATGCGATGGCGGTGTTCTTCGCGCCGCTGGGCTTCAACTGGCAGATCTGCATCGCGCTGATCCCCGGCCTGGCCGCGCGCGAGGTGGCGGTGTCTTCGCTGGCCACCGTGTATGCGCTGTCGGCGGCCGATGACGATGCCGCCAGCCAGGCGCTGACCCCGCTGATCAGCGACGGCTGGTCGCTGGCTACCGCGCTGTCGCTGCTGGTCTGGTACATCTACGCGCCGATGTGCATCTCGACGCTGGCCACCATCAAGCGCGAGACCAACTCGTGGAAGCAGATGGCGTTCGCCGCGTTCTACCTGTTCGCGGCGGCCTACGTGGCCGCGCTGATCACCTACCAGGTGACCAGGGCGCTGGGAGGCGGCTGATGGATACCGGCCTGCTGCTGCAGTACCTGATCATCGCGGTGGCCGTGCTGGTCAGTGCCTGGGTGGTGTTGAAGAAGCAGTTCCCCGGCACCGTTCGCAAGCTGCGCGGGGCGCTGGCACTGGCCCTGCTGAAGACGGGCCGCCCCGGCTGGATGCAGGCGCTGGGGCGGAAGATCGCGCCGCCAGCTACGGGCGGCGGTGGCGCCTGTGGTGGCTGCGACAGCTGCGGGCCGACTCCGCCGAAGCAGCACTGACGCTGCTTTTCCTGCCCTGATGGGTGCGAACCTTGGTTCGCACGCTTGCGGGGCCCATCCACGCATGGCGTGGATCTACGCAGCCCGTGACCCGAGCTCTGCCGCCAGCGCCAGCCACTTGCTGCGTTGCGCCTGCGAACTGCTGCGCACCGCGCCCAGGCGGCTGATCCGCACCGGGCGGATGCCGCAGAACTCCAGGATGGTCGCGCGAATCTGGGTGATGCCCGGATCGCGGTAGATCCAGCGGTAGTACCAGGGCGGTGTATCCAGCGTGGTGATCACCCGTGCGCTGCGCCCGGCCAGCAGCCGGTCCCACCACACCGAATCGCGCCGGTAGCGGAAGGCGTACCCCGGCAGCATCACGCGGTCGAAGAAGCCCTTCAGCAGGGCCGGCATCGCGCCCCACCACGTGGGGTAGACCAGTACCAGGTGATCGCAGGCCTGGATCGCATCGGCAGCGTCCAGCAGGTCGGCTTCAAGCGGCTGGATCTGGCGATAGCCGTGCCGCAACACCGGGTCGAATTCGAGCTCGCCCAGTGCGATCAGGCGTACCTGGTGGCCTGCGTTCTCGGCGGCGGTGGCGTAGCGCTGGGCGAGGGCGCCGCACAGGCTGTCGCGGTCGGGATGGCCCAGCAGGATCAGGATGGAACGGGACACGGCAACCTCGGGCAGTGGAACGTGCGCGAGGGTGCGGTCTGCCCCTGGGGCAGAGTCAAACCCCGGTGGTGCAGCCGCTGGGTTCCAGCACGCAGTCGCCGCTTCCGGAGTGCAGCCACTGCTGCAGTTCGTCGCTGACCTGTCGCAGGGCGAGTTCGACCTGTTCCAGTCGTGCCCGTTCGCTGGCGATGTGGCTGCGCTGCTGCTCCAGCAAGGCCAGTACCGCGGGCCAGTCGAGCCGCCCATCGGGGCCCTGCAGGCGGGAGATCGCTGCCAGCGTGATGCCCAGCGCCAACGCCTGGCGGATCAGCTGCACCCAGGCGACGTCCTGTTCGCTGTAGTCGCGATAGCGGTTCACGCGTGGCACCGGCGGCAGCAGCCCGCGTGCCTCGTACAGGCGGATGGCCTTGGCGCTGGCGCCGGTCAGGCGACTGACTTCGGAAATGCGCATCGGCTCAGTCCCGCACCAGTCCGCCGTCCACCACCAGGTTCTGGCCGGTCACCGCGCGCGACCACGGGCTGGCGAAGAACAACACGGCATCGGCGAATTCGGCCGGGGTAGTGACGCTGCGCAGTGGCGTGTTGGCCGCGATGTAGTCGAACACCGCTTCGGGTGTGGCGGCACTGGCATCGGTGGTGCGCAGCAGTCCGCCGGACAGCATGTTCACGGTGATCCCGTGCGGGCCGAGGTCGCCGGCCAGGGTGCGGGTCAGCGACAGCAGCGCGGCCTTGGCCGCAGTGTAGTCGTGGTAGGGCACCACCGGGTTCTGGAACAGGTTGGTGCCGATGTTGATGACGCGGCCGAAACGCCGGGCCTGCATGCCGGGCAGGGCAGCCTGCACGGTGTTCAGTGCGCCGCGCACGCTGCCTTCGAACTGGGCCTGGAAGGCCGGCCAGCCGACGTCTGCGGCGTTGTCGCGGGCATCGCCATTGAACGAGAACGCCGCCAGCGCGTTGTTGACCACGGTTGTCACGCCTTGCCCGAAGTGGGCCAGTGCCTGCTGCAGCATCGCATCGACCTGGCCGCGGTCGGTGACGTCGGCCGGGAGTGCGATGGCCTGTCCGCCGAGCTCGGCAGCCAGGGCACGTGCGGCGCCTTCGCTGCGGTGGTAGTTGACGATGACGCGCGCGCCCTGTGCGGCGAAGGCGCGGGCGATGTGCTGGCCAAGTCCGCGCCCGGCGCCGGTGACCAGCACCAGCTGTTCGCTGATCTGCATGAGGGAGCTGCCATCCATTGCATGAAAGGGCATGCAGCGTAGCAGCGATGGCGCTTGCCGGAGCGGGCGTGCTGCCGCTAGCCTGCAGGCATGAACCAGACTCCCCTGCGATTGCTCATTCACGGCGCCTCCGGGCGCATGGGCCAGGCCCTGCTGCGGCTGGCCGCCGAACACCCCGAAACCCTGCAGATCGCCGCCGCGGTGACCGGTCGTGCGCCGGCCCAGCGCGTGGTCGATGGCGTACCGTTCTTCGCCGCCAGCGAGCTGCCCGGTGCGCCGGTGTTCGACGTGGCGATCGACTTCAGCCTGCCGGAGGGTTTCGACCCGATGCTGGCGCTGTGCGTGGAGCGTGGCGCGGGCCTGGTCTCGGGCACGACCGGCATCTCCAGCACGCAGCGCCAGGCGCTGGAGGCGGCGGCGGCGAAGATCCCGCTGGTCTGGGCTTCGAATTTCAGCCTGGGCGTGGCGGTGCTGGACGAGCTGGTCGAGCGCGCGGCGCAGGCGGTGGCCGGCTGGGACTGCGACATTGTCGAATCGCACCATACCCAGAAGAAGGACGCGCCTTCGGGCACCGCGCTGACCCTGGGTGCCGCCGCGCAACGGGGCGGGGCGGAGCCGCACTACGCCAGCCTGCGTGCCGGCGACATCGTCGGCGAGCATCTGGTCCAGTTCACCGGCCTGGGCGAGCGCATCGAACTGGTGCACCGGGCCACCAATCGTGACATCTTCGCCCGCGGCGCGCTGTTTGCCGCCCGCCAGCTGCAGGGGCGGGCCCCGGGCAGCTACCGGGTGCGGGATCTGCTGGACGGGCCGCGTTAACCGATAGCGCCGGGCCGTGCCCGGCGTCGGTGTCGGTTCCGCCGGGGATGGCCCGGCGCTTCCAGCGGGCGCCGCATACGCCGCCGGATTGAAATGAATGCGCAATCGCCTGTTCATGAAGCGCGATAACCGCTGGCGCGAGCGCCCCGGCAGCGCTACAATTCGCACTCGCCGAATCACGAAAGCCGGACCGGTCCCAGACCGTACGTCCGCGCTTTTTTGCAACCGGATTTCCGTGAAGCGCAGGCGTGACTTCGGCAGCCCCCTCGGTAGCCAAAGTGAGATTCCCGTGACCCAAGCCGCAATCCTCGTCCTCGAAGACGGCACCGTATTCGAGGGCGAATCCGTAGGCGCGCCCGGCCTGTCCGTCGGTGAGGTGGTGTTCAACACCGCCATGACCGGCTACCAGGAAGTGTTGACCGACCCGTCCTACGCCCGGCAGATGGTCACGCTGACCTATCCGCATATCGGCAACACCGGCATGACCGACCAGGACAATGAAGCGTCCAAGGTGTGGTCGGCCGGCCTGATCGTGCGCGATGTTCCGCGCCGTCCCAGCAACTGGCGCAGCCAGGTGTCGCTGCAGGACTGGCTGATCCAGCGTGGCGTGGTCGCCATCGCCGGCATCGACACCCGCAAGCTGACCCGCATCCTGCGCGAGAAGGGCGCGCAGAACGGTGCGCTGATGGCCGGCGACATCGACGTGGAAAAGGCACTGGAAGCCGCCCGCAAGTTCCCGGGCCTGAAGGGCATGGATCTGGCCAAGGTCGTCACTACCGAGAAGACCTACACCTGGACCGAGGGCCAGCTGGACCTGGACGCCAATGCCTTCGTCAGCGTGCCGGCCAGGTTCAAGGTCGTGGCCTACGACTTCGGCGTGAAGACCAACATCCTGCGCATGCTGGCCGAGCGCGGCTGCGAAGTGACCGTGGTGCCGGCGCAGACCCCGGCTGCCGAAGTGCTGGCGCTGAAGCCGGACGGCGTGTTCCTGTCCAACGGCCCGGGTGACCCGGAACCGTGCGACTACGCCATCGAAGCGATCAAGACCTTCATCGACGTGAAGATCCCGACCTTCGGCATCTGCCTGGGCCATCAGCTGCTGGGCCTGGCCTCGGGCGCCAAGACCATGAAGATGGGCCACGGCCACCATGGCGCCAACCACCCGGTGCAGGACCTGGACAACGGCCGGGTGATGATCACCTCGCAGAACCACGGCTTCGCGATCGATGAAGCGACCCTGCCGGCCACCCTGCGCGTGACCCACCGTTCGCTGTTCGACGGCACCAACCAGGGCGTCGCCCGCACCGACGTGCCGGCGTTCTCGTTCCAGGGCCATCCGGAAGCGTCGCCGGGCCCGACCGACGTCGGCCCGCTGTTCGACCGCTTCGTGGTGCTGATGGAGCAGGCCAAGGCGTGATCAGTACGCCGCCGGCCCTCCGGTGGCGTCGCGATGGACCGTAAGCCGCCGCATCGCTGCTGCCCCTGGCGCGGCGCTGCGGATCAAGATTCCTGATCGACAGCGTGCGATCACCCCCCTTGTCACGCTGTACTGACTTAGAGAAGAAAATGCCCAAGCGCACTGACCTCAAGACCATCCTCATCATCGGTGCTGGCCCGATCGTCATCGGCCAGGCCTGCGAGTTCGACTACTCCGGCGCCCAGGCCTGCAAGGCCCTGCGTGACGAGGGTTACCGCGTGGTGCTGGTCAACAGCAACCCGGCGACCATCATGACCGACCCGGAGATGGCCGACGCCGTCTACATCGAGCCGATCAACTGGCAGACGGTCGAGAAGATCATCGCCAAGGAAAAGCCCGATGCACTGCTGCCGACCATGGGTGGCCAGACCGCGCTCAACTGCGCACTGGACCTGGCCGACCACGGCGTGCTGGAGAAGTACAACGTCGAGCTGATCGGCGCCAAGCGCGAAGCGATCCGCATGGCCGAAGACCGCGAGCTGTTCCGCGTGGCCATGGGTGAGATCGGCCTGGAATGCCCGACCGCAGCCGTTGCCCACACCCTGGACGAGGCGCTGGAGATCCAGACCCGCGTCGGCTACCCGACCATCATCCGCCCCAGCTTCACCCTGGGTGGCAGCGGTGGCGGCATCGCCTACAACCGCGAAGAGCTGGTCGAGATCGTCAGCCGCGGCCTCGAACTGTCGCCGACCACTGAAGTGCTGGTGGAAGAGTCGGTGCTGGGCTGGAAGGAGTTCGAGATGGAAGTGGTCCGCGATACGGCGGACAACTGCATCATCGTCTGCTCGATCGAAAACCTCGACCCGATGGGCGTGCATACCGGTGACTCGATCACCGTGGCGCCGGCACAGACCCTGACCGACAAGGAATACCAGCGCCTGCGCGATGCCTCCATCGCCGTGCTGCGCAAGATCGGCGTCGATACCGGTGGCTCGAACGTGCAGTTCGGCATCAACCCGAAGACCGGCCGCGTGGTCGTCATCGAGATGAACCCGCGCGTGTCGCGTTCCTCGGCGCTGGCCTCCAAGGCCACCGGCTTCCCGATCGCCAAGGTCGCTGCGAAGCTGGCCGTGGGCTACACCCTGGACGAACTGAAGAACGAGATCACCGGTGGTCTGACCCCGGCCTCGTTCGAGCCGTCCATCGACTATGTCGTCACCAAGATCCCGCGTTTTGCCTTCGAGAAGTTCCCGGCGGCCGACGCACGCCTTACCACCCAGATGAAGTCGGTGGGCGAGGTGATGGCGATGGGCCGTACCTTCCAGGAGTCGGTGCAGAAGGCACTGCGTGGACTGGAAACCGGCAAGGTCGGCTTCGACCCGACCGGCCTGGACCTGGGCAACGAAGAAGACCTGCAGACCCTGCGCCGCGAACTGAAGGCACCGGGTCCGGAGCGCCTGTTCTTCGTCGCCGATGCGTTCCGCGCCGGCATGAGCGTTGAAGAGATCTACGCACTGTCGTTCATCGATCACTGGTTCCTGGACCAGATCGAGGAAATCATCGCCGCGGAAACCGCCGTCGCCGCCGATGGCATCGACGCGCTCGACGCTGCGCGTCTGCGCAAGCTGAAGCGTGCCGGTTTCTCCGACGCCCGCCTGGCGCAGCTGACCGGCACCAATGAAGCGGCCATCCGCGCGCTGCGCCGTGCGCACAAGGTGCGCCCGGTCTACAAGCGCGTGGACTCCTGTGCCGGTGAGTTCTCCACCGGTACCGCCTACCTGTACTCGACCTACGAGGACGAGTGCGAGGCCGCGCCGACCAACCGCGACAAGATCATGATCCTGGGCGGTGGCCCGAACCGCATCGGCCAGGGCATCGAGTTCGACTACTGCTGCGTGCACGCAGCACTGGCGCTGCGCGAGGATGGTTATGAAACCATCATGGTCAACTGCAACCCGGAAACCGTGTCGACCGACTACGACACCTCCGACCGCCTGTACTTCGAGCCGCTGACCCTGGAAGACGTGCTGGAAATCGTCGAACTGGAACAGCCGAAGGGCGTGATCGTGCAGTACGGCGGCCAGACCCCGTTGAAGCTGGCGCGCGCGCTGGAAGCCAACGGCGTGCCGGTGATCGGTACCAGCCCGGATTCGATCGACCTGGCCGAAGACCGCGAGCGTTTCCAGCAGCTGGTCGACAAGCTGGGCCTGAAGCAGCCGCCGAACCGCATCGCCCGCAACGACCAGGAAGCCCTGCTGCTGGCCCGCGAGATCGGCTATCCGCTGGTGGTGCGCCCGAGCTACGTGCTGGGTGGCCGCGCCATGGAAATCGTCTACGGCGAAGCCGACCTGGCCCGCTACGTGCGCGACGCGGTGAAGGTGTCCAATGATTCGCCGGTGCTGTTGGACCGCTTCCTCGACAACGCGGTCGAGTGCGACGTCGACATCATCGCCGACAAGGATGGCAACGTCCTGATCGGCGGCGTGATGGAGCACATCGAAGAAGCCGGCGTGCACTCGGGCGATTCCTCGTGCTCGCTGCCGCCGTACTCGCTGTCGGCGGAAACCCAGGCCGAGCTGCGTCGCCAGGTGGTGGAGCTGGCCAAGGCCCTGAACGTGGTCGGCCTGATGAACACCCAGTTCGCGATCCAGACCAGCGACGAAGGTGCCGACACCATCTACCTCCTGGAAGTGAACCCGCGTGCCTCGCGCACCGTGCCGTTCGTGTCCAAGGCCACCGGCATGCCGCTGGCCAAGATCGCCGCCCGCTGCATGGCTGGCAAGACCCTTGCCGAGCAGGGCGCGACCAAGGAAATCGTGCCGGACTACTACTCGGTGAAGGAAGCGATCTTCCCGTTCGCCAAGTTCCAGGGCGTCGATCCGATCCTCGGGCCGGAAATGCGCTCCACCGGTGAGGTGATGGGCGTGGGCCGTACCTTCAACGCTGCCTTTGCGCGTGCGCAGGAAGCGGGCGGCATCAAGGCCCCGCCGATCGGCAAGGCCTTCGTTTCGGTGCGTGATCCGGACAAGAAGCGCGTGCTGCCGGTGGCCAAGGCCCTGCTGGCGCGTGGCTACAGCCTGGTCGCCACCCGTGGCACCGCCGCGTGGCTGCAGCAGCATGGCATGGACTGCGAGATCATCAACAAGGTGGTCGAAGGCCGTCCTCACATCGTCGACTCGATCAAGAACGGCGAGATCGTCTACATCGTCAACACGACCGAAGGTCGTTCGGCGATCAACGACTCGTTCTCGATCCGTCGCGAGGCGCTGCAGCACCGCGTCACCTACTCGACCACCATTGCCGGCGCCAAGGCGCTGGTGGATTCACTGGAATTCCGTGGCACCGGCCCCGTCTGGTCGCTGCAGGAGCTGCACAAGGAGTTGAATGCATGAGAGCCCCCATCACGATGAAGGGCGCGCAGAAGCTGCGCGACGAGCTGGACCACCTGAAGTCGGTCAAGCGCCCGAAGGTCATTGCGGCCATCGCCGAAGCGCGTGAGCACGGCGACCTGAAGGAAAATGCCGAGTACCACGCCGCGCGCGAGGAACAGGGCTTCATCGAAGGCCGCATCAAGCAGCTGGAAGGCGAGCTGTCCCACGCCGAGATCATCGACGTGAGCAAGCTCAATGCTGGCTCCAAGGTGGTGTTCGGCGCCAGCGTGACGCTGGCCGACGTGGAAACCGACGAAGAGAAGAAGTACCAGATCGTTGGTGACCTGGAAGCGGACATCAAGCTGGGCCTGATCGCGATTTCCTCGCCGGTGGCGCGTGCGATGATCGGCAAGCTGGAAGGTGATTCGATCGTGATCGACGCCCCGGCCGGCCAGCGCGAGTACGAGATCGTCAGCGTCAGCTACGTGGACTGACCACGTGGCGACGGCGACCCTGCTGTTGCCTGCACGCAGCCGCTTTGCCGCGGCTGCGCTGCCGGACGATGTGGCGCGTGCGCTTGGCCGTGCCACGACGGTGCAGGTTGCGCCGGGCGAACGCGCACAACTGACGCGCCATTTCACGGTTGCCGCGCCGCACTGGCCGGTGGCCGCGTTGACCCGCCAGCGCGACGTTGGCGATGCCGCCGGCGCCAGCTGGCTGCGTGCCGACCCGGCCTGCATGGTGCCGGACATGCACGGTGCACGGATGATGGCCTACGGCGAAACGCTGCGGCCATCGCTGGCCGACAGCCTGGCCCTGCTGCCGGTGCTGCAGCCGTTGTTCGCCGACGCCGGTTTTGTGCTGGATGCGCCCGATCCCTCGCGCTGGTACCTGCGGCTGCCGATCGATCTGGCGTTGCCGGACTTCGACAGCCCCGACGAGGTGTTGGGCGATGACCTGTTCTCGCACCTGCCTGAAGGCGAGGGCGGTCGCCGCTGGCGAGCGCTGATGACCGAAGCGCAGGTGCTGCTGCACAACCATTCCTGGAACCAGCAGCGTGCCGCGCAGGGCCAGCAGCCGATCAATTCGCTGTGGTTCTGGGGTGGTGGTGTGATGCCGGTTTCGGTGAGTACGCCGCACGCGCAGGTGCGCAGCCGCGATGCACTGCTGCAGGGCCTGGCCCTGGCCGCAGGGGTTGCCGTCGACGGCGAGCAGGCGGTGGATGCATTGGTCGACCTGCGCCAGCTGCGTTCATTGCAGCAGCTGGGCAATGATGCGATCCGCCCGTTGCTGGCCGCGCTGAAGCGTGGTGAACTGCGGCGGCTGGTGCTCGATTTCGAGGACGGCCTGCAGTTCCAGCTCGACCGTGGCCAGCGTTGGCAGTTCTGGAAGAAGCCGCGCCAGCTTCACGATGCCTGAAGCAGTGCTGGTAGCGCCGGGCCATGGCCGGCGGGTGCCCTAGCGGAACTCTGAGATGTAGATCGGCAGCTGCCAGATGGAGGCGCCAGAGCCACTGCAGGTGCCGCCGACGTATTCCATGGTCAGCTGCATCCGCTGCCCATCCCACGACCAGTAGCGCCCGGTTTCGCAGCGATCCTGGTCGGTCTCCACGGTTTCCTCGAGAAAGACCGCCTCCGGCGAGCGCGCGAAGAGTGCGCCCTGGGTAATGAATACGGGATTGAACGGTGCCTGGTCGTTGATCACCCACGTGCCCGCCGGCACGTTGAACGCCTGGGTGTGGCAGACAACAGAGGCGAGCAGGTGATGATCGTCCAATCGCTGGATGGCGATGGAATGCGGGGCGGTCTGCTGCACATCTTTGGCGCATGCCCAGTCGGCCTTGCTGATGGGCTGCAGCAGGCGGCGCAGGTCCTCGTGTTCCTCCAGGTGTGCATCTTCCTCATGCGGCTCGACCGCCATGGAGGGTGTGGCCAGCTGCGGCTTGGGCAGGGCAGGTGGCACGCTCGCCTCCGGTCCATGCCCTCGTCTCACCAGCGCGCCAGGCGTCTCCAGCCGCTGCTGGAACTGATCCATCTTCAGCATCAGCGCGGCCGCGCCGGATGCGGAGAGCGACCATGCGTGGCCCTTGCCGTCGGTGACGCTGATGGGTGAATGCTCGATGAGGGCTGCACTGAACGCCTGCACCTGGACCGGTGTCAGCGTTGCATGCTCCGTCGCCGACTCCAGTGCGCCGATGCTGCCGGCGGGTGTTCCGTCCAGCCGCAACTGCAGTTCGCCGGTAGGGGACTGTGCCTGCGCTTCGGGATCGTCAACGCTGTCGCGGGCGAGTGCCAGCCGGATCTCCACCGCGGCTCCGGGGCCGCCATTGCGCTCGATCAGCGCGGCCAGCCTCAGCGGCGCCGGTGCGCCGGCACCGGCGAGACGACAGGCACGCGTGTTGTCGCAGGCCATGAACCAGTCGCCATCGGCGAACGATCCGCCCACCGCATCCGTGGCCGAAGCAGCCGAAGGCATCGTCAGCAAACCCAGCAGGAACAGGGGCGCCTGCAGCAGAGAAAGGGTGCGCATTCAACGAACCTCGCTGACCAGGGTCGGCAGGTTCCAGTGCCCGCCCGGGATGCCGCGACACAGGCCCGTACTGAACGCGCTGCTGGGTTGGAATCTGCGACCGTCCCATGCCCAGTCCGAGCCGGAAACGCAGTCGCCGATGCCTCGACCCTTGTAGCGCGCATACAGCGTGCGGTCTTCACGCGAAAAGCCCTCGGCTTCCAGTGTGACCACCTCCGCCGCATACGGTGGCTGATCGCGCGCGATCCAGAAACCATTGCTGTAGTTGTACGCACCCATCTGGCACAGCGCCTGGACCAGCACATGGCTGTCGTCCAGGCGCTCGATCACCATTTCCGGAGTTCCCTTGTACTGGACCAGGTGCGGACAGTCGTCGCTGTCGCCGATCGTGGCAATCAGGGCGTCGCGCAGCGCTTCGCTGGTACCCAGTGTACGGTCGCCGGGTCGAGCGGCCGCCAGCGTGGCGCGCACGATCACCGGTCTGGCCCGTGCAGCCGGCACGCTTGCCTCGGAACGGGCGCCACGCCGTACCAGGGCGCCGGGGGTGCCGATCCGCCCCTGTGCCTCGTCCATTTTCAGCAGTACGGCGGCAGCCCCTCGGTCGGAAATCGGCCAGCGCGTGCCGTTGCTGTCGATGATCTCGATGCGGGCCTGGCCGGGCAGGGCGGCCAGCAGGGCTTCAACCTGCGTGGGCCGCAGCGTCACGGCCTCATCTGCGCCGGTGTCCTGCACCGGGCCCAGATCACGGCCGCTCACCTGCAGGCGCATCGCGCCAACAGGCGCTGCGCTTTCGCCATCCTCGCCCACCCGCAGCCGTGCCTTCACCGCCGTTCCGGGGCCGCCGGAACGCTCCAGCATCAGGCCCAGCAGGCCGTCTGCGTTTTCCGGGGCATAACCCGCGGCACGGCAGGTACCTGTGTTGTCGCAGGCCAGGAACCAGTCGTGGTGCACGAACTCGATACCGGCTGTGACCGGCGTGTTTGTGGCATGGCTGGCGAGCGGCAGCAACAGGCCGACAATCAGTGCGGACAACGGGCGATACATGGCGAATTCCGTTTCAGAAGCGAACAAGCATGGGCGATCGCCACCTCTGCGCCAAGCCCGGGAAGAGCCCGGCAAGCCGGGCGGGGTATCATGCCCGGGTCTTCCGTCACCCGGCGATGCCGATGTCCCTTGCCGCCGATGCTGTGCAGCCGTCTTCTGATACGCCGATGATCCGCCGCCGCGATGCGGTTGCGCCCGGCAGTTGGCCGGAGGGCACGCTGCCGCTGCTGGCGCGTCTCTATGCCAGCCGGGGTGCGGGCACACCGGAGCTGGCGCAGCCGAAACTGGGCAATCTGCACGCTCCCGAGTTGCTGACCGGCATCGACGATGCAGTGGGCCTGCTGGTCGAGGCCATCGCCAACGACAAGCGCATCCTGGTGGTCGGCGATTTCGATTGCGATGGCGCCACCGCCTGTGCGGTCGGCGTGCGTGGCCTGCGCATGCTCGGCGCACGGCATGTCTTCCACGCGGTGCCGAACCGCATGGTGCATGGCTACGGCCTGTCGCCGTCGCTGGTGGAGGAACTGGCCGCGCTGCAGCCGGACCTGCTGGTCACCGTCGACCACGGCATCGCCTGCCATGCCGGCGTAATCGCAGCCAAGGCGCGCGGCTGGCAGGTGCTGGTCACCGACCATCATCTTCCCGGTCCGCAGTTGCCGCCGGCCGATGTCATCGTCGATCCGAACCTGGACGGTGATGCGTTCCCCAGCAAATCGCTGGCCGGCGTTGGCGTGATCTTCTACGTGCTGATGGCATTGCGCCGTCAGATGCGCGAGGCCGGCGTCTTCGCCGATGGCAAGGGCCCGGACCTGACCACGTTGCTGGACCTGGTGGCGGTTGGCACCGTCGCCGATCTGGTGGCGCTGGACCCGAACAACCGTGCGCTGGTCAGCGCGGGCCTGCGTCGGTTGCGTGCAGGGCAGGGCTGCATCGGCCTGCGTGCCCTGATCGAGGCCAGTGGCCGTGACGCCGCGCGACTGACCGCCACCGACATCGGCTTCGCCCTGGGCCCACGCCTGAATGCTGCGGGCCGCCTGGAGGACATGGCGCTGGGCATCGCGCTGCTGCTGACCGAAGACCCGCGCCAGGCGCGCGAGATCGCGCAGACGCTGGAACAGATCAATTCGGAACGCCGCGCCGTGCAGCAGTCGATGACCGACGACGCCGAGCAGGCGCTGACCCGCGTGGTGCTGGATATGGCCGGGCAACGGCCGGTGGCGGCCTGCCTGTTCGATGCCGACTGGCATCCTGGGGTGGTCGGCCTGGTCGCGTCGAAGATGAAGGACCGCCTGCATCGCCCGGTGATCGCCTTCGCGCCGGCCGAACCCGGTGCCGACACCCTGCGTGGCTCGGCGCGCTCCATTCCCGGCCTGCATATCCGTGACGCACTGGCATTGGTCGATGCGCGCCATCCGGGCTTGATCGAACGCTTCGGCGGCCACGCCATGGCGGCCGGCCTCAGCCTGCGCCTCGATCACGTCGATGACTTCAAGGCCGCCTTCGTCGCCGTGGTGCTGGAAATGCTCGACCCGGCCGCGCTGCAGCAGCAGGTACTCAGCGACGGCGAACTGGCGGCGGACGAACTCGACCATCGCCACGCCGATGCGCTGCGTCTTGCTGGACCGTGGGGCCAAGGCTTCCCCGAGCCGCTGTTCGACGGCCACTTCGAAGTGGCCAACTGGCGCGTGCTGAAGGAACGCCACCTCAAGCTGGAACTGCGCCTGCCAGGCGTACCCGGCACGATCAACGCGATCCACTTCGGCGGCTGGCACGGCAACGCGCCGGGCCGCCACGTGCATCTTGCCTACCGCCTGGCCTGCGACGACTACCGCGGCGGCAGCGCCATCCAGCTGATCGTCGAGCACAGCCTCCCCGCATGAGAAAGGGGACGGAGGGGATCAGCGGACCTCGGTCACCAGGGTTGGCAGTTCCCAGGTGCCGCCGGGCACGCCCCGGCACAGGCCGGCTGCCACCTCCGAGGTGGCGACGAAGGCTGTGCCGTTCCACGTCCAGGTTGCCTGCGAAATACAGTCAGCGAGGCCGCGGCCCTTCTGCGCGGCAATGATCTGGCCGTCGGCGTAATCAATCGCATCGCTGGTTACCCACTGCGCCTGGAACGGTGCCTGAGGGCGGGCGACCCAGTAGCCGTCGCCGGTGTTGTAGGCCGCGCGCCAGCACGGGACAGTGACCAGCACATGCTGCGCGTCCAGGCGCTGGATCTGCAGCGGGGCGTTGCTGAGCGGAACCTCGGCGTCGGTCTCCAGCAGTCCTTCGCAGCTGTTGTCCTTCAGCGTGGCACGCAGCGCCGCACGAAGCGCGGGTGAGGCGGCCAGCCGCGCAAACGCGGGATCGTCCGGAGGCGAGTCCAAGGTTGCGGCCTTGCGTACCACGGGCACCGGGAGTGCTGCCGGGACGCTGGATTCCGGCGTGCTGCCCTTGCGCATCACTGCGCCGGGTGTGCCGAGACGGCCCTGGTACTCATCCATCTTCAGCAGCACCGCTGCGGCCCCCTTGTCCGACAGCGGCCAGCGGTGGCCTGCGGCATCGATCACGATGATCCCACCGTCGCGCACCAATGCGGACAGCAACGCACTGGTCTGCGCGGGATTCAAGCTGTGCGTGCCTTCGCCCTTGGCGGGAGCCAGGACGCCCAGGTCCTGCCGCTGGATGCGAAGGTGCAACGCGCCCTTGGGCTGGGGCTGGCCTTCTTCCGGCTGCAGCGACAGGCGACCCTGGATGGCCTGGGCAGGACCGCCGTTGCGGGTGAGCAGCACGCTCAGGGGGCTGCCATCGTCGGGGGCATAGCCGGCGGCGCGGCAGGTCAGCATGTTGTCGCAGGCTACGACCCAGTCATGGTGCTGGAAATACAGGCGCTTGGGCGGTGCTGCAGCGCGGGTGGCCAATGGGCAGGCCAGGGCCAGCAAGGCGAAAACCAGCGGGAATCGCATCGGCATCCTTGCGCGTGTGGGAGAGTGGGGCATGGTGCCTGTGGGTGGGGGCAAAGAAAAGCTGTGCATCGTCCAACCCCGTTCCGGCTGTCCGTGCGTTCAAAGGTCCACGATCCCACTGGAGTCCGGTCATGGTCTTCGCCCGATGCTGCACTGTGTTGTTGCTGGCCCTCGTGGCCTGGCCCGCTGGCGCGCAGTCGCCACGGATCTCCCGGCCGCAGGCCACCACGCCGCTGCTGATCGCGCCCGCCGCCGAACAACCGGTGCAGCTGCAGCGCGCACGCATTGAAGGCGACGTGCAGGCAGGCGTTGCCCAGACCCGGATCACACTGGAATTCCACAACCCGAACCGGCGCGTGCTGGAGGGCGAGCTGCAGTTCCCGCTGGCCGATGGCCAACAGATCTCCGGCTTCGCTCTGGATATCAACGGCGAGCTGCGCGACGCCGTGCCGGTGCCCAAGGACCGTGGCCGCCAGGTGTTCGAGGAGATTGCCCGCCGTGGCGTTGATCCGGGCCTGCTGGAACAGACCGCCGGCAACCAGTTCCGGCTGCGCATCTATCCGCTGCCGGCCGGCGGCAGCCGGCGCGTGCAGCTGGTGATCCGCGAGCCGTTGGCCTTCGCCGGCGAAGGTTGGCAGTGGACGCTGCCGCTGCAGTTCGCAGCCGGTGCAGCCTCGGTTGAACTGAAGCTGCAGGCCCCCATCACGGCCAACGCAGGAAAGACGCCGTTCCGCATCAGCGCGGGCCAGCTGCACTGGCAGGGCAAGGGCGCGCAGCTGCCGGCGCAGCTGCAGTGGAGCCTGCCCGCAGCACGTCAGGCACAGGTTCACGTGGCGCCCTGGCAGGACGGCCACTACCTGCTGGCGCAGCTGCCCGTGCCGGTCAGCCCTACGCCACGCACGCTGCCCAGCGAGGTCGGGTTGCTGTGGGATGGCTCCGGCTCAGCGGGCCAGCGTGACCGCACGCGTGAGTTCGCCCTGCTTGATCGGTACTTCGCCGCAATGGGTGACGGCACGGTGGCACTGACCGTGCTGCGCGACCGCGCCGAACCGGTACGGCGCTTCCGTATCCGCGCAGGCAACTGGGGCGAGCTGCGCGCGGCACTGCAGGCGGTGCGCCCGGACGGTGCCAGCGCGCTGGCCCAGTGGCAGCCGCAGCCGAGTGTGAAGGAATACCTGCTGCTCAGCGATGGTCTGCTGACCTATGGGCCGGAGGCATTGCCAGCACTCGCACCGGAGCAGCGTCTGTTCGCGGTCAGCAGCGCCGGTGCCCGCACCGACAGCACGCGCCTGCGTGGCTGGAGCGAATCCCATGGCGGTCGCTTCGTCGCGCTGGGCAAGGATGTGGGGGCGGCTGCCAGCGCGTTGCTGTCGTCGTCGTTGGACGTGCAGGTTGATGCGGGTCGTGGCGTTCAGGACGTGGTGATCGATCGTCGCAGTGAGGCCCAGGGCTGGCTGTGGCTGCACGCACGACTGGCCGCCGACGGCGTGCCGATGCGGGTGCGCGTGGGCGGCGGCGAGTGGGAAGCGCTGCCGGCGACGCAGAAAAGCAATGACGGCGAACTGCTGTCCGGCCTTTGGGCGCAGGCGCGCCTGCAGCAGCTGGCGATCGACCGTCGTGGCAACCGCGAGGCCATGCAGCGCCTGTCCCAGCAGTTTGGCCTGGTGGGGCCGGATACCTCGCTGATCGTGCTGGAGACCCTGGAGGACTACCTGCGCTATGCGATCCGTCCGTCTGGCACGCTTCGCACCGAATACGATGCACGATTCGCAGTGCAGGTGGCGGATCGCGCCGCGGCAGATCGCCAGGGCCTGGATGAAGTGGCGGCACGCTGGAAGGAGCGCCAGCAGTGGTGGAACCGCAGCTGGCCGAAGGGAATGGCGCCGCAGGCGAAGGGCGGGGCACTGGAAGTGGCTTCTGCGGACCATGCGATGGAATCGGCGCCGGTGGCGATGCTCGCCGCGCCCGCACCTGCCGCTCCGCCTGCCCCCGCGCCGATGGCGGCAGCGGAGCAACGCATGGA
Organism: Stenotrophomonas sp. YJH_SMC_8; assembly: GCF_059371315.1. NCBI lineage: Bacteria > Pseudomonadati > Pseudomonadota > Gammaproteobacteria > Lysobacterales > Lysobacteraceae > Stenotrophomonas > Stenotrophomonas sp. YJH_SMC_8. The sequence goes on from NZ_JCAFUL010000017.1 coordinate 39,675, forward strand.
AGCCAGCAGCGCGCGTGCACGTCGCTCGGCGTCTGCATCCAACAAGGCGCTGGATCTGATCACGGTCACCGGCAGCCTTGTCGCCACACCCGCTGCCGCCAACGAGGGCGAGCTCGGTATCCAGCTGGCGGCATGGCAGCCGGATTCGGCCGTCGCCCGGCGCATGCGCCAGGGGCCGGCGTCGCAACTGTATGACCGCTATCTGGCCGAGCGCGATGCCCACGCCGACAGCAGCGCATTCTTCCTCGACGTGGCCGACCTGCTGCTGGAGCAAGGCCAACGCGACCTGGCGCTGCGGGTGCTGTCGAACCTGGCCGAGATGGATCTGGACAACCGCCACCTGCTGCGCGTGCTCGGCTACCGCCTGATGCAGGCTGACGCCCCCGCACTGGCGGTGCCGGTGTTCGAGCAGGTGCTGGCGATGGGCCAGGAAGAACCGCAGAGCTTCCGCGACCTGGGCCTTGCACTGGCAGCGGCCGGCAAGCCGCAGCAGGCGCTGGCGCCGCTGTACCAGGTGGTGGTGCGGCCGTGGGACAGCCGCTTCGATGGCATCGCCCTGATCGCGCTGGATGAGCTGACCAACCTGGTGGCCCGCAGCACGCCGCGCCTGGATACCACCAGCATCGACCCGCGCCTGCTGCAGGCGATGCCGCTGGACCTGCGCGTGGTGCTGTCGTGGGATGCCGACAACAGCGACATGGACCTGTGGGTGACCGACCCGAACGGCGAGCGCGCCTACTACGGCAACCGCCTGACCTACCAGGGCGGGCAGATGTCACAGGACTTCACCGGCGGCTATGGTCCCGAGCAGTTCTCGCTGCGCAACGCCAAGCCGGGCAAGTACAAGGTGGAGGCGAACTACTTCGGCAGCCGCCAGCAGCTGGTGACCGGGGCGACGACGTTGATGCTGCGCCTGACCACCCACTGGGGCACGCCGAAGCAGAAGGACCAGATGGTGACGATGCGGTTGAAGGACCGCGCCGAAACCGTGCTGGTGGGCGAGTTCGAGGTCCGGTAGCGCTGGGCCATGCCCGGCGGCTGCACAGCCGGGGGATGGCCTGTCCACGCATGGCGCGGATCTACTGCACGTCTTCGACTGCCGGAAGGCGCTGGCGCGGAATCCACCGCGCCAGCGCTACGCCGCCGCCGAGGATCAACAGCGTGCCGACGGTCTGCCACAGCAGCTCGGTCGCCGGTACCTCCGGCAGCGCCGCAGTTCCGGCAAGCCAGTCGATCAACGGCCGCACCAGCAGGTAGATCAGCACCACGCCCAACACGCGCAGTATCCGCTGCACGATACCCTGCGGATCCATCGGCCAGCCACGCCATTGCAGCCACGCCACCAGCAGGCCCAGTGCGAGCAGTCGACCGGCTTCACCCACCGGAACGAAGCGGGTGGTTGCCGCCGCCCAGGCCATCAGCACGCCCAGCCCCAGCAGGACCGGCAGCTGCCAACGCTGGTTTGAGCGCATGTCTGGCATCAACTGCCACGCCAGCAACGCAACACCGATGCCGACCAGCCAGCCGGCCAGCACGTCGGCCAGGAAGTGCCGGCCCAGGTACATCCGTGACACCGCCATCAGCAATGGCCAGCCGAACACCAATGCCCAGCGCAGCCAGCGGCGGCGGATGCCGAACGCCAGCAGCAGGCCCATGCAGGCGGCGGTGGCCACGCCCACGTGTCCACTGTTGAAGCCATAGTCGGCATCCGGCTGCACGCGCAACATCGCGGTGGCTCGGGCATCGGGCAGGGACCAGAACGTGTGCCCTCCGCCATCGACCACGAACGGGTGCGACGGCACCCCTTTGTCCAGCACGCGTGCATCCACGTCCGATGGACGGGGCAGGGCGGCACCCTGCTTGATCGCGTGGGTGGCGCAGGCCATCAGCAGTACCGCCAGCATCACGCACAGGCCGGCGCGCATTCGTGCGCCGAACGCGCAGAGCAGGATCAGCGCGGTGTAGGCCATTTCGTAGCCGAGCAGGCTGATGAACTGCATCAGCGCCAGCATCCAGCCGGCGTCAAAAGTCTGCTGCAGCCACAGGTGCCAGTGGGTCTGGAACATCCGTTGTCCTCATCATCCGTTTGTAAGCGGGCCAGGTAGAACCGCGCCAAGGCAGCCGAGTGTGGACTCGGCCCTACACCGGCGCAACACGTGCCACGGGCAGCGATGATGCGTCGTTGCGCAGGCCGAACAAGGGGCGCAACCAGCGCACGCGACGGATCAGCAGTTCGTGGATCAGCAGGCAGCCGCCAATGGTGCCGGCCACCAGCAGGGCGGGTTCAAGCCACGGACCAAGCTGCATCGGTCGCAGCGCGTACAGCAGGACGATCAGCACGGTCTGGTGGAGGATGTACCAGCTGAACACCGCCTCGCGGCAGTAGGCCAGGCCTGGCCAGGGACGGTCCAGCAATACGCGCGCCCAGCCGAACAGCGTCAGCAGCATGCACCAGGTATAGAGCGCGCGGCCAACGCGTTCGGTCTGGGCCCAGGGCAGGGCCAGCACCCAGGCATCCAGATCGCCCACATGTGGCAGGCGGGACAGTGCGCGGATGCCCAGCTCCAGGCACAGGCCCAGCACCGCCAGGACCAGGGTCACACGGCGCCCGCGTACCAGCAGATCCCAGCCGCGCTGCCAGCGCGCGGCAAGGAAACCGCCGAGGAACAATGGCAGCGACTCGGCATGCACGTAGACGTCGTCCAGCAGGGCGTGGGTGGGTGGCCAGCGCGGCATCAACACCAGCAGTGCCCAGGCCAACCAGGCCACCGGCAGCACCAGCAGCACGATTCCCAGTAGACGGTCGCTCGGCTGCCAGCGCGGCAGCGCACCGCGCAGCGGTCGCAGCACGCAGGCCAGCACCACCGCCAGCACGGTGTAGGGCAGCAGGTACGCGAGGTACCACAGGTGGTTCCAGGTGAAGCCGTAGGCAGCACCACTGAAGTGCGCCCCCGGCCATGGCTGGAACTGCCAGTAGCGCCACAGGAACCGGGCCAGCCCGGGTACCACGTCGCCCTTGTCCAGAGCTTCGTAGTAGGCCTGCAGGGACAAAACGGCGACGATGCCGAACAGCAGCGGCAGCAGCAGGCGCCAGCAGCGGCGGAGGGTGTGCTGCAGCCGGCCCTGGCCGGGCAGGGAAAGTCCCAGCGCGATACCGCTGATGGCGAACAGCAGCGGCATGCGCCACCGGTTCAGCGCGATCATCGGCCACTGCAGCCATTCGGCGGTGTAGGCGCTCTTGAGATGGAAATCCCAGCCGGCCACGTAGGCCATGGCGGCATGGTAGAGGATCAGCAGGGCGAAGGCGGCGATGCGCAGGGTGTCCAGATCGTGGCGACGGTGCATGGGCTGCAGGCATCAGGAGGAAGCTGCACGCTCCGCCAGCCGAGGCCCGGATGCCAGTGGATGGGGCGCGATGGCGGCCGTTCAGGGGCCAGTGGTGGGGCTGCTGGGACCAATGGCCGGTGCGAGCGGGGCCGGATGGGCAACAATGTCAGCATGGAAAATGGAGATCCGGCGGCGTTGTCCGCCCCTGTTGCCGAGCCACCGCCGCGTCGTGGACTGACCGCCCTGTTCTGGTCATTGCTGTTCCTGGGCACGGCCGCAGGAAACGTGCTGGCACAGTGGATGCGGGCGTTGCGCGACAGGCAGTCCTTTTCCGCTGGGGCGATCTCGATCGAGGAGTTCAGCAGCGCGCTGGCAAGCCTGGGGCTGCTGGCGCTTCTGCATGCGGCGGCTCGCCGCTGGCCGTTGCACGCAGACACGTGGAAGCGCCGCATCGGCTTCTACGTGCTGGGCGGCATCGGCTGGTGGCTGCTGCACGTCAGCGCCATGGTGCTGCTGCGCAAGCTGGCTTTCAGCCTGGTCGGGCAGCACTACACCTACGGCGACTGGCCGACGCAATGGTTCTACGAATTCTTCAAGGACGTGCAGACCTACAGCCTGCTGGTGATCGCCGTGCACGCCGTGGCCTGGTTCGGTCGCCAGCGGCAGGGTGAAGCACACCTGCTGGCCGAGCCCGACGACGGTCCACCGGTCGCGGCGGTCGAGCGCCCCCAGCACTTCCTGGTGCGCAAGCTGGGCAAGGAGTTCCTGGTGGCCACCGCAGACGTGGAGTACGCCCAGGCGGCGGGCAATTACGTGAACCTGCGGGTGCGCGGACATGACTATCCGCTGCGGATCACCATGGCGGTGCTGGAGCAGCGGTTGGATCCCGCAATGTTCCTGCGCCCTCACCGCAGCTGGCTGATCCATCGCGGCCAGCTGCGCTCGATCGAGCCGCTGGACGGCGGCGAGGCCCTGCTGCACATGGCCGACGGGGCCAAGGTGCCGTGCAGCCGGCGGCAGCTGCCGGTGCTGCGGCAGGCGCTGGGCGGGGCGGGCGCGGGCGCGACAGGCGCGGGTAGAGTCGACTGTTAGTCGACTATCGCGCGCAGCGCGGGCTCCACCGCAACCTGAATGAAAAGCAGTCAACTGGCAGTCGACTCTACAGCGGCGGGTCTACCAGTGGTTGGCTCCCAGCGGCAGGCCTGGTCCCTCATTCCGGGCACCCCCGGCCTGCGCTATCATTACCAGTCATCTTTTGAATGCATAACCGCCGACATGATCGAACTGAATCCTGTCCGCCAGCGCATCACCGATCTGACCGATCGCGTGCTGTCGCTTCGGGGGTATCTTTGACTACGACGCCAAGAAAGAGCGTCTTGAAGAAGTAACGCGGGAGCTGGAAAGTCCCGACGTCTGGAACAACGCCGAGTACGCCCAGAACCTGGGCCGCGAGCGTTCCAGTCTGGAAAAGACCGTGGGCGGCATCGCCTCGGTGCTGGACGGCCTGACCGACGCCACCGAACTGCTGGAACTGGCCGAATCCGAGCAGGACGAGGACACCGCACTGGCCGTGGTCGCCGACCTGGACAAGCACCAGGCGCACGTCGAGAAGCTGGAATTCCAGCGCATGTTCTCCGGCGAAATGGACAATGCGGCGGCGTTCGTCGACATCCAGGCCGGTGCCGGTGGCACCGAAGCCCAGGACTGGGCCGAGATCCTGCTGCGCATGTACCTGCGCTGGTGTGAATCGCGCGGCTGGAAGACCGAGCTGATGGAAGTTTCCGGTGGTGACGTCGCTGGCATCAAGTCGGCCACGCTGCGCGTGGAAGGCGACTATGCCTATGGCTGGCTGAAGACCGAGACCGGCGTGCACCGCCTGGTGCGCAAGTCGCCGTTCGACTCGGACAACCGCCGCCACACCAGCTTCACCTCGGTGTTCGTGTCGCCGGAAATCGATGACAACATCGACATCACCATCAACCCGGCCGACCTGCGGACCGACGTGTACCGCTCGTCCGGTGCCGGTGGCCAGCACGTGAACAAGACCGAGTCGGCGGTGCGTATCACCCACATCCCGACCAACATCGTTGTGGCGTGCCAGACCGGCCGCAGCCAGCACCAGAACCGCGACAACGCGATGAAGATGCTGGCCGCCAAGCTGTACGAGCTGGAGATCCAGAAGCGCAACGCCGAGAAGGACGCGGTGGAAGCCACCAAGTCCGACATCGGCTGGGGCAGCCAGATCCGCAACTACGTGCTGGACCAGAGCCGCATCAAGGACCTGCGTACCGGCATCGAACGCTCGGATACGCAGAAGGTGCTCGACGGCGACCTGGACGAGTTCGTCGAGGCCAGCCTGAAGGCCGGCCTCGCCGTAGGCTCCAAGCGCGTCGATGCCTGATCGACGCGCCTGCGCGGATATGGTCACCCTCGTGCGCAACGCCGAGGGTGGCCGATCACGCGTTCTGTAGAGCCGAGCCCATGCTCGGCTGCTGTTGGCGCAGTAGCAGATGCGTCGAGCATGGCTCGACGCTACAACGGGCACGGCGGTAGCGATGATGCGCAGCGAAAGTGAACGCAAGGAACTCGGCGGCTTCCTCAAGGCCTGCCGCGCCCGTGTCGACCCTGCCACCCTCGGCCTGCCGGCCGGGCGCCGGCGGACCCCGGGACTGAAGCGCGAGGAAGTCGCCCTGGCCATCGGGGTCAGCGTCAGCTGGTACACCTGGATCGAGCAGGGCCGTGAAGTGCGCGCCTCGCCCGAGGTGCTGGAGCGGCTGGCGCAGGTGCTGCGCATGAGCGATGACGAGCGCGCCTATGCGTTCGCGCTGTCCGGTTACGGCGTGCCGCTGGAATCACCGGACGAGAGCGTGACCGACGGGCTGCGCCAGCTGGTGGAGGCGATGCAGCCGATCCCGGCTTACGTGCGCAATACCCGTTTCGACATCCTGGCCTGGAACCCGGCCATCGCCGACCTGTTCGTGGACTACAGCCAGCTGGCACCGCATGAGCGCAACACGCTGCGGCTGATGTTCCTGTACCCGCCGTACCGCACGCTGATCCTCAACTGGGAAGAAATGACCCGCGGCCTGCTGGCCGGCTTCCGCGCGGCGATGGCACAGGCGCCGGACAAGGCGCCGTTCCTGGCGCTGGTGGAGGATATCGCGGCGCATAGCGAGGAGTTCCGCCAGTGGTGGCCGGAACACGATGTGCGGCGGTTCGATGAAGGTGCGAAGAAGTTGAACCATCCCACGCGCGGGTTGCTGGACCTGCAGTACGTGGCGCTGGTGCCGGAGAGCCGGCACGACCTTTCCTTGGTTACTTACCTGCCGCGTAGGTAGGTTGGTCGGCAGGGCTGCGCCCTGCACCCGCAGAGGCCTCAAGCCAAGGCAACGGCAACAGCGTGCATTCCGTGGGATGGCGGGGTGGGTCCGGTTGCGGGAGACGCCGTAAACCCATCCATGGGGGCTTGGCCGCGGCATCCATGCCGCGGACACTCCCGCAACCGGACCCACCCCGCCTTCGACAGTTGGCCGGCGGCCAGTAGATCCACGCCATGCGTGGATGGTTTTCGATTTGAGATATTTGATTCCGATCAGATTCATCCACGCATGGCGTGAATCTACTGTGGCGACCGATTAGCGTCTGGGGCAGAGCCCCCTGAGTCAGGGGGCGGCCGCGAGGCGGCGGGGGGCTGGGAGCTGGTAAGTGGGGCCCGCGGTTCGCGCAGCGAAGCGTGGGAGCGGTAGCGCGCATGCGATGGGGCGTACCCAGGCGCAGCCCTGCCGACCAACCCCATTCAGGCAGGTAAGTGCAGGTCACAGGATAAGCAGACGCCTTGTTGCGTTCATCAATCGGGTCCACATTCCTGTGCAGGAGACGGGCAGCCGCCCGTTGTCGAGACACCAGGAGACCTGCATGTCCGCTGCCCCCAGTACTGCCATTTCCCGCGATCCGGCCACCGGCCAGCAGATCGCCAGCCATCCCTTCGCTACCGACGCCGAACTGGAAGCCATCCTCGATCGCGGCCAGGTTGGCTTTGCCGCCTGGAGCGCCAGGAGCCTGGAGCAGCGGGCCGAGGTGCTGCGCGCGATGGCCGCTGTACTGCGCCGTGACCGCGAGAAACTGGCTGCGCTGGCCACCGCCGAAATGGGCAAGGTCCAGGCCGAATCGCTGGCCGAGATCGAAAAGTGCGCCGTGCTGTGCGACTGGTACGCCGATCATGGCGCGCAGTTCCTGCGCGACGAACCGACCCAGGTGCCCGACGACAAGGCCTACGTGTCCTACCTGCCACTGGGCGTGGTGCTGGGCATCATGCCGTGGAACTTCCCGTACTGGCAGGTGATGCGCGCAGCGGTGCCGATCCTGATGGGCGGCAACGGTTTCCTGCTGAAGCCGGCCGAGAACATCGTCGGCACCGCGCAGCTGCTCGACGCGGCCTGGCGCGATGCCGGGCTGCCGGAGGGCACCTTCATCGCCGCCAACATCAGCCGCGAGGGCACCAGCCGCGCGATTGCCGATGACCGCATTGCCGCGGTGACCCTGACCGGCAGCGTGGCCGCCGGCCGCAGCATCGCTGCGCAGGCCGGGCAGGCGCTGAAGAAGGTGGTGCTGGAACTGGGCGGTTCCGACCCGTTCATCGTGCTGGCCGATGCCGATCTTGATGCGGCCGTCGATGCGGCGGTGGCCTCGCGTTTCCAGAACACCGGGCAGGTCTGCATCGCCGGCAAGCGCATCATCGTCGAAGACGCGGTCTACGATCGTTTCGTGGCGCAGTTCTGCCAGAAGGTGCAGGCGCTGACCATCGGTGACGGTCGCGACCCCGGCAACCGCATCGGCCCGATGGCGCGCCAGGACCTGCTTGAACAGCTCGATGCGCAGGTGCGCGCGTCGGTCGACGCCGGTGCGCAGCTGCTGGTCGGCGGGCACCAGCTCGATCGTCCGGGTGCGTTCTATGCGCCCACCGTGCTGGCCGGGGTGGAGCCGGGCATGCAGGCCTTCGATACCGAGACCTTCGGGCCGGTGGCCTCGATCAGCCGCGCCCGTGACGCCGACCATGCGGTGGAACTGGCCAACCAGAGCGAGTTCGGCCTCAGCGGCAACCTGTGGACTGGCGACCGTGCCCGAGCCATGCAGCTGGCCCGCCGGCTGCAGACCGGCGGCGTGTTCGTCAACGGCTTCTCGGCCTCCGACCCGCGCGTGCCGATCGGCGGTGTGAAGAAGAGCGGCTTCGGTCGTGAGCTCTCGCACTTCGGCATCCGCGAGTTCGTCAACGCGCAGACGGTGTGGTTCGACAAGCGTTGACGCGCGGCTTCCATCCTTCCTGCAACGATCCACCATCAGTCCAGCGAAAAAAGGACGGCATTCCCATGTCCAAGGGTTCAGACCTGCTCGTCGCCGCACTTGAGAACGAAGGCGTCGAGCGCATTTTCGGCATTCCCGGCGAAGAGAACCTCGACGTCGTCGAGTCGCTCCGCCATTCCAGCATCGAGCTGGTGATCACCCGCCACGAACAGGCGGCGGTGTTCATGGCCGCCACCTACGGCCGCCTCACGGGGAAGCCGGGCGTGTGCCTGGCCACGCTCGGTCCGGGCGCGCTCAATTTCACCACCGGCGCCGCCTACGCGCTGCTTGGCGCGTGGCCGGTCATCATGATCACCGGCCAGAAGGGCATCGTCGCCAGCAAGCAGGCGCGCTTCCAGATCGTCGACATCGTCAGCACGATGAAGCCGCTGACCAAGCAGGCGCGGCAGATCGTCTCGGCACGTACCATCCCGACCATCGTCCGCGAGGCGTTCCGGGTGGCCCAGGAAGAGCGCCCCGGACCGGTGCTGCTGGAGCTGCCGGAAGATATCGCGGCCGATGAAGTCGAGGGCGTGGCACTGATTCCCCCGCACGCGGTGGACCGGCCGATTGCCAGCCCGGAGGCGCTGGATCGCGCGGCCGAGATCATCCGCAATGCCAAGCGCCCGCTGCTGATGATCGCCTCGGCCGCCTCGCGGCCGCAGTCCAGCGAGGCGCTGTCGGCGTTCGTGCTGCGCGCCGGCATCCCGTTCTTCACCACGCAGATGGGCAAGGGCGCGGTGGCCGGTGGCTCCGGCCTTTACATGGGCACCGCGGCGCTGACCGAACGCGACTACGTGCACATGGCCATCGACCAGGCCGACGTGATCGTGACCATCGGCCATGAGGTCACCGAGAAGCCGCCATTCGTGATGCGTCCGGGTGGCCCGACCGTGATCCATATCGGTTACTCGCAGGCGGCGGTGGAGCAGGTGTACTTCCCGCAGGTGGAGGTGATCGGCGATATCGGCCGTTCGCTGACCCAGCTGGCCGACCGCATCGAAGGCGCAGTGCCGAACGCCGACGCACTGCTGCCGTTGCGCGCGACCATCCTCGAGCATCTGGCCGACCGTGCCGAGGAGGCCGGTTTCACTCCGCAACGGCTGGTGCATGACGTGCGCCAGGTGATGCCGCCAGACGGCATCGTGGCGCTGGACAACGGCATGTACAAGATCTGGTTTGCGCGCAACTACCGCACCCAGGTGGCCAACACGCTGCTGCTGGACAACGCGCTGGCGACGATGGGTGCAGGCCTGCCGTCGGCGATCATGGCCTCGATCCTGTACCCGCAGCGGCGGGTGCTGGCGGTGTGCGGCGACGGTGGGTTCATGATGAACAGCCAGGAGCTGGAGACCGCGCGCAGGCTGGGCCTGAACCTGGTGGTGCTGATCCTCAACGACGGCGCCTACGGGATGATCCGCTGGAAGCAGGCGGTGGATGGCTTCACCGACTACGGCATGACCTTCAGCAACCCGGACTTCGTCAGGTACGCGGAAGCCTATGGCTGCAAGGGGCATGAGGTGACCGCCATCGAGCAGTTCATCCCGACGCTGGAGGCGGCGTTCAACGAGGGCGGGGTGCACCTGGTGTCGGTGCCGATCGATTATTCGGAGAACCAGCGGGTGCTGGTGGACGAGTTGAGGCAGGCGTTCCCCGGGAACGGGTGACGCCGGCCCCGCGCGGTCTGGTGGGTGTCGACCTTGGTCGACACGCGGGCCGCCAACCAAGGTTGGGAGCTACCGGGGCATCGCCAAACGGGGTCAGATCCCTTTGCGCCGCAAAGGGATCTGACCCCTCTCCCGGCCGGGGCAGGGCGGTTTTGGTATGCTGTGGAGCCGGCCGTGCCGGGCGCAACATCCCCCCTCACTACACGATTCCCGCAGATCCATGAGCGAAGCTACCGATACCCCCCCCGTTGACGAAAACAAGTTGATCGCCGAGCGCCGCGAGAAACTCAAAACGCTGCGTGGGCAGGGCATCGCGTACCCGAACGACTTCCGTCGCGAGGACTTCGCCGGCCGCCTGCAGGAGGAGTTTGCCAACGCTGAAACCTGGACCGCCGAGGCGCTGGAAGGCAACGGCCGCCAAGTGAAGATGGCCGGCCGCCTGATGGCCAAGCGCATCATGGGCAAGGCCAGTTTCGCGCAGATCCAGGACGAGTCCGGCCGTATCCAGCTGTTCCTGCAGGGTGCCGTGCTGGGTGATGCCTACACCGCCTTCAAGGGCTGGGACGTGGGCGACATCATCGCCGTGGAAGGCGGCCTGACCCGCACCAAGACCGGCGAACTGTCGGTCAAGGCCGAGTCGATCCGCCTGCTGACCAAGTCGCTGCGCCCGCTGCCGGACAAGTGGCACGGCCTGGCCGACGTCGAGCAGCGTTACCGCCAGCGTTACGTCGACCTGATCGTGACCCCGGAATCGCGCGCGGTGTTCATCAAGCGCTCGAAGATCATCCGTGCCATGCGCGCGTGGCTGGACAACCGCGACTTCCTGGAAGTCGAGACGCCGATGATGCATTACATCCCCGGCGGCGCGGCGGCCAAGCCGTTCACCACCCACCACAATGCGCTGGACCTGGACCTGTACCTGCGCGTGGCGCCGGAGCTGTACCTCAAGCGCCTGACCGTGGGTGGCCTGGAGCGCGTGTACGAGATCAACCGCAACTTCCGCAATGAAGGCGTCAGCACCCGCCACAACCCGGAATTCACCATGATGGAACTGTACGAGGCCTATGCCACGTACAACGAAATCATGGACCTGACCGAAGGCGTGATCCGTGACGTGGCCCAGGCCGTGAACGGTGGCACCGAAGTGGAATGGGACGGCGCGAAGATCGATCTGGGCCCGGCCTTCCGTCGCTGGCGCATGGATGAAGCGGTGCGCCACCACAACCCGGAAATCTCCGCGGCCGACTGCACCGACCGTGAGGCGCTGCTGCGTCATTGCGAGCGCTTGAAGATCCGCGTCAAGCCGTCTTACGGCTGGGGCAAGCTGCTGCTGGAGATCTTCGAAGCCACGGTCGAACACACCCTGATCCAGCCGACCTTCATCACCGATCACCCGGTGGAGGTCTCGCCGCTGGCCCGTGCCAACGACAACGATCCGGGCTACACCGACCGCTTCGAGCTGTTCGTCAACGGCAAGGAGCTGGCCAACGGCTTCTCCGAGCTGAACGACCCCGAAGACCAGGCGCAGCGTTTCCAGGCCCAGGTGGCCGCGAAGGAAGGCGGCGACGACGAGGCGATGCACTACGATGCCGACTACATCCGTGCGCTGGAGTACGGTATGGCGCCGACCGGTGGCCTTGGCATCGGCGTCGATCGACTGGTGATGCTGCTGACCGGCAGCAGTTCGATCCGCGACGTACTGCTGTTCCCCTACATGCGTCCGGAGCAGTAAGTCGCTTTTCTGACTCCTGATTGTGCGCGCCGTCGCGAAACGAGACGGCGCATTTGACGCCTCCCGCACTCGGCGTATCGTTAATGCACTACCTTGACGTCCGTTATGGCTTGATCGGCGTCAGGGGGATGACGCATCGTGGAGAGTCCGCTTCACAATGCGATGACGATCATGAACCGGGACGCATGACACGGGAGTCGGGCCGATGCAGGGTGCGAGCGTTCGCAGCAGCAGGGTATCCTCGCCTGCTGATGATCCAGCATGGTCGAGAAACCAGGCGGAGTACGCGTTGAACATCGTCATTGTTGACGACCAGACGTCCGCGCGGACGATGCTGCGTCACGTCATCGAAGACATCGCGCCGGAACTGAGCGTGTATGACTTCGGTGATCCGCTGACCGCATTGGCCTGGTGCGAGGCGCACCCGGTCGACCTGCTGCTGCTCGATTACCGCATGCCGGAGATGGACGGGCTGGAGTTCGCCCGTCGTTTCCGTCGCCTGCCCAAGCACCGCGACATCCCGGTGATCCTGATCACCGTGGTCGGTGACGAGCCGATCCGGCAGGCAGCGCTGGAAGCTGGCGTGATCGATTTCCTGGTCAAGCCGATCCGCCCGCGCGAACTGCGCGCGCGCTGCTACAACCTGCTGCAGCTGCGCCAGCAGACCGAGAACGTGAAGCAGCGGGCGTTGTCGCTGGAGCAGCGCCTGTTGGCCAGCATGCACGAGGTCGAAGAGCGCGAACGCGAAACCCTGTCGCGATTGGCCCGGGCGATCGAGTTCCGTGATGCCGGCACCAGTGCCTATCTCGAACGCATGGCCCGCGTAGCCGGGCTGATCGCCGAGCAGCTGGGCCTGCCCGAGGATGACGTCAAACTGATCGAGATGGCGGCCCCGCTGCATGACATGGGCAAGATCGCCATTCCCGATGCGGTACTTCTCAAGCAGGGCAAACTCAACGACGAGGAGCTGGCGATCATGCGCCGGCACCCGCGCATCGGCCACGAGCTGCTGAGTGGCAGCCAGAACCGTTTCATCCAGGTGGGCGCGCTCATCGCGCTGCGCCACCACGAGCGCTATGACGGCAGCGGCTATCCCGATGGCCTGGTCGGCGAGGCGATCCCGCTGGAAGCGCGGATCGTTGCTGTCGCCGACGTCTTCGATGCACTGATCTCGCCCCGTCCGTACAAGGAAGCATGGACCATGGAAGCCACACTGGCTTATCTGTACGCCCAGCGTGGGCGATTGTTCGATCCGCGCTGCGTGGATGCGCTGATGCGCGGCCGTGAGCAGCTGGACCAGATCTGCGCCGAGCATTCGATGGCGTCCGCACGCCCGGGGCTGGGCGCGTGAAACGCCTGTTGTCGCGGCTGCGGCTGCGCCTGTCCCAGCGACAGGACAGCGAGCACGGCCAGCAGATTGTCCGTATCGTCCTGATCAGCCTGATCCTTGCCTACGTGCTGTTGCCGGCGCCGCGCCACGATCTGCCGCATGGGCAGTACGTGGGTGTGCTGGCGATCGTACTGACCGGATTGAGCCTCTCCCTGCTGCTGTTCGGGTGGCTGCTGTGGCGACCGGCACGTTCCGACGCGCGCCGCGTGCTGGGCATGCTGGCCGACTACGGCCTGATCGCGGCCGGCATGGTGCAGATGGGTGAGCCGCTGGCCTGGGTCTACATCGTGGTGATGTGGGTGACGGTCGGCAACGGCATGCGGTTCGGCAACCACTACCTGTACGTGGCAGTGGCAATGGCCATGGTGAGCTTCGGCTTCACCGTGCTCCAGACGCCGTACTGGATGCAGAATTTCCGCCTGGCCATCGGCCTCTGGCTCGGACTGGCCGCCGTGCCGCTGTACTTTTCCACGCTGCTGCGGCAGCTGACCGAAGCGATGGCCGAGGCCCGGCGCGCGAGCGAGGCCAAGAGCCGCTTCCTGGCCAACATGAGCCACGAGTTCCGCACGCCGTTGAATGGCCTCAACGGTATGACCGAAGTGCTGGCGACCACGCGCCTGGATGATGAGCAGCGCGAGTGCCTCAGTACCATCCAGGCGTCTTCGCGCAGCCTGCTGGCGCTGGTGGAGGAGGTGCTGGACATCTCTGCCATCGAGGCGGGCAAGCTGCGCGTGGTGGCCGAGGATTTCGCCGTGACCGACGTGATCCAGGCGATCGGGTTGATCCTGATGCCGCAGGCCAGGGCCAAGGGCCTGGATTACCGGGTGAAGGTTGCCGACGGCGTGCCACCGCGCGTGCGCGGCGACGTCGGGCACCTGCGGCAGATCCTGTTGAACCTGGCGGGCAACGCAGTCAAGTTCACCGACCACGGCCAGGTCGAGATCCGTGTCGGTGTGGTGCATGCTGATACCAGCGGCGCGGTGCGGCTGCGCTTCGACATTTTCGATACCGGCATCGGCGTGGCGCCGGCGATGCGTGCGCGCTTGTTCGATGCCTTCGAGCAGGCGGATGTGAGCATGGCGCGCCGCCATGAGGGCACGGGACTGGGCACGACCATCGCCAAGGGCCTGGTCGAAGCGATGGACGGCGACATCGGCTATCTGGAGAACCCACCGCGCGGTAGTCACTTCTGGGTCGAGCTGCCTTTCGCGCCACCGCAGCCGATGGTGCCGGGCGCGGTCCCGACCCTGTCCGGCGAGGAGGAGGCGGGGCCCGGCGGGAACGTGATTGCCTTTGCCGATCCATTCCTGCGTCATCGCGCGCGCGTGCGCAGCATGCAGATCCTGGTGGCCGACGACCACGAGGCCAACCGCATGGTCCTGCAGCGCCTGCTGCAGAAGGCCGGTCACCGGGTGCTGTGCGTCGACGGTGGTGAAGCCGTACTGGACGCATTGGCCGACAGCGAGTTCGATGCGGTCATCGTCGATCTGCACATGCCGGGCATGAGTGGGCTGGACATGCTCAAGGAACTGCGCGTGATGCAGGCCGGCGGTGGTCCGCGCACGCCGGTGCTGGTGCTCAGTGCCGATGTCACGCCGGAGGCGATCCAGCGCTGCACCCAGGCCGGTGCCCACGCATTCCTGGCCAAGCCCGTGGTGGCGGTACGGCTGCTCGACACCCTGGCCGAGATCGCCAGCAATGCCCAGTTGAGGACCATGGCTGCGCCGGTCGTGCGACCCGCGGCGCCGGTGCAGGATGGCGTGCTCGACAGCAGCGTGCTGGACGAGCTGGCGTCACTGGGAATGGGTGAAGGGTTCGAGCGTGAGTTCATCCGCCAGTGCCTGGAGGACGCAGCGAGCTGCATGGGCAAGGCCGAGCAGGCGGGTGAAACCGCGCAGTGGGAGGTGTTCCGCGAGCAGTCCCATGCGATCAAGGGCGTGGCCAGCAACCTCGGACTGATGCGCGCGTCCAACCGTGCCGGCGAGTTGATGCGGATGGCCGACTGGCAGTTGAAGGCCGAATGGCGCGTACGCCTGGGCGTGCTGCAGGACGCCATCAAGGAAGGCCGTCGTGCGCTGGATGCGCGCGCCGAGCGCCGCCTGCGCGGTGCCGCCGAGGATGGCGAGGCGCGCTGAGCTTGGGCGTGTGGCGTGATAAAAAAAGCCCGGCGGCCAACCGGGCTTGAACCCATCCTGGGGGAGGGGATGAATCAGGCCGCGTCGAGACCGGCGCGACGGGTCTGGGCCTTGATCAAGCGATCCATGGTGCGCAAGGAGCGGTCGCCAAGGGCGAGGGCGGAATCGACCCATACCTTGGTGATCTCCAGCAGTTCGTCGTAGCTGACCGCCTGGGCAATGCTGCGTGCGGCGTTCATTGCCAGATAGGACTGCGGGGTGCGTTGCTGCTGGCGGATCAATTCTTCAACTGCGGCACGACCTTCGCCCTTCTTCGCCAGTACATCGACGATGCCCAGCGCATGCATTTCCTCGGCGCTGTAGACACGGCCGTCAAGGATGATCTTCTCGGCCAGGTGCGGTGACACCCGCCGGCACAGGAACGAATAGGCCCCCATGCCGGGGAAAAGGCCGAACAGCACTTCGGGCAGGCCCATTCCGCTGCCTTCCTCGGCCACGATGGTGTGGCAGGCCAGTGCCATTTCCAGGCCACCGCCAAGCGCGTCGCCCTGGATCAGGGCGATCGAACGCACGTCGCCGCCGAATCCGGTATGCAGGTGGTGCACGCCTTCCACGCACCGCTGGGCGTAGTTCAGCAGGAGGTCGCGGTTGCCTTCGCGGATCAGGCGGGTGAACAGGTCCAGGTCGCCCCCCAGGTTGTAGGCGACGGCATCGGACGCCAGCACGAAATGCCGCAACGTGCCGCTGTGGCGCTCGGCGGGGCTGCGGGTGATGGCAGCCATGAAGCTCCACATCTCGTCGAGCATGTCCTTTCGGCAGCACGGACGGATGCCGGTGGCGGCATCGGCATGCATGAACAGCCAGTGGGCATTGCCGTCGGCGCTGTCCTCGGTACGGATGGTGGCAAAACGCGAGCCGCTGCTGGGCAGCTTTTCGATGGTACTCATGGAAGGGTCCTCGGCATGCGGCCCGCAGAGTCAGGTGGGTGGCCGGCGGGCCGAACGGTCCACACACGCGGCGATGCTACACCGCCACCGGGGCGCCGCATGCGAAAGGGCCCGGAACGTTTCCGTCCCGGGCCCGATGCCGTTCAAATTGCCCGAAACCCTTACTGGGCGGGCGTATCGCGGAGTTCGCGACGGAGGATTTTGCCGACGTTGGTCTTCGGCAGCTCCTTTCGGAATTCTACGATTTTGGGGTGCTTGTAACCGGTCAGGTTGGCCCGGGCATGCTCCTTGACCATTTCGGCGGTCAGGTTCGGGTCCTTCTTCACGATGACCACCTTGACCACCTCGCCGGATTTCTCGTCCGGCACGCCGACCGCAGCCACTTCCAGCACGCCGGGCATCATCGCGATGACATCCTCGACTTCGTTCGGGTACACGTTGAAGCCGGACACCAGGATCATGTCCTTCTTGCGGTCGACGATGTAGAAGAAGCCCTGTTCGTCCATCTTCGCCATGTCGCCGGTGTGCAGCCAGCCGTCGGCGTCGATGGCCTTGTCGGTTTCCTCCGGACGCTGCCAATAGCCCTTCATCACCTGTGGGCCCTTGATGCAGAGTTCGCCGACTTCGCCCAGCGGCAGGATGTTGCTGTTGTCATCCTTGATGCAGGCATCGGTGGACGGGATCGGCAGGCCGATCGAACCGTTGTACTCGGTGAGGGTAAGCGGGTTGATGCAGGCCGCCGGCGACGTCTCGGTCAGGCCATAGGCCTCGACCAGGGTAACGCCGGTCACCTTTTTCCAGCGTTCGGCCACGGCGCGCTGCACGGCCATGCCGCCACCCAGGGTGACCTTCAGCGACGAGAAGTCGACCGTGTCGAAACCGGGGGTATTGAGCAGGCCGTTGAACAGCGTGTTGACGCCGGTGATGGCGGTGAAGCGCACCGACTTGAGCTCCTTGACGAAACCCTTCATGTCGCGCGGATTGGTGATCAGGTGGTTGCAGCCACCGAACTTCATGAAGACCAGGCCGTTCGCCGTCAATGCGAAGATGTGGTACAGCGGCAGGGCGGTAATGATCCACTCCTTGCCCATCTCGATGCCCGACGCACTGATCCAGGCCGAGGCCTGCTGCATGTTGGCGATCAGGTTGCGGTTGGTCAGCATCGCACCCTTGGCCACGCCGGTGGTGCCGCCGGTGTACTGCAGGAAGGCGATGTCGTCGTGGTCGATCTCGACCGGCGGGAGCGCGTGGCGGCTGCCCAGCTTGAGTGCCTGCCTGAAGCGGACGGCACCCTTGACGTGGTAGTTGGGCACCATCTTCTTGATGTACTTCAGCACGAAGTTGACGATCGCGCCCTTGGCGCCGAGCAGGTCGCCCAGGCCGGTGGTGATTACGTGCTTGACCGGCGTGTCGGCGATGACCTGCTCGACGGTATCGCCGAAGTTGTCGACCACGACCAGCGCGGTCACGCCGGCGTCGACCAGCTGGTGCTTCAGCTCGCGGGCGGTGTACAGCGGGTTGACGTTGACCACGGTGAGGCCTGCGCGCAGCACGCCGAAGGTGGCCACCGGATACTGCAGGCAGTTGGGCATCATCAGGGCGACGCGGTCACCCTTCTTGAGCTTGAGCTCACCCAGCAGGTAGGCCGCGAACTGGGTGACCAGCGCATCGGTCTCACCGTAGGTGAGCACCTTGCCGAAGCTGGAGTAGGCCGGACGGTCGCGGAACTTCGCGACGGAAGCGTCGAAGACCGAAGCTACCGAATGGAACTCGTTGACGTCGATCTCGGCGGGAACGCCTTTCGGATAGCTCTGCAGCCAGGGACGATCC
The DNA here is from genome assembly GCF_059371315.1 of Stenotrophomonas sp. YJH_SMC_8. Lineage (NCBI taxonomy): Bacteria > Pseudomonadati > Pseudomonadota > Gammaproteobacteria > Lysobacterales > Lysobacteraceae > Stenotrophomonas > Stenotrophomonas sp. YJH_SMC_8. Next base: position 58,043 of record NZ_JCAFUL010000017.1, read on the forward strand.
AGACTCATATTCCCCCTCCAGGAATCGTGATGTATTAGGTTCCGGCCCTGAGCGTAGCGACAATGGCCGTTCATTGCAGCATACCCCGCCGTAGGGAAAACGCGAAGAGGGGGTTGCGGCGCGGCAACGGTGGGTGCCGACCTTGGTCGGCACAGGATTGCGAGGGGGGCTGTGGAGGCGTGCCCACCAAGGTGGGCACCCACATGGAGGCGGGGGAGGCCGCGTAGCGAGCTGTCTGCGTCAACCCTGCTTGCGCACCGGCGCACCATTGGCCTTGTAGTACGGCGCGGTGCTGCGGGCCAGCGGGGTGCGGCCGCGGATCACGTCGGCCAGCTTCTCGGCCATCATGATGGTCGGCGCGTTGAGGTTGCCGGTCACCACCTGCGGCATGATCGAGGCATCGACGATGCGCAGGCCTTCCAGGCCGTGCACGCGGCCCTGGCCATCGACCACCGCCATCGGGTCATCGGCATGGCCCATCTTGTTCGAGCACGACGGGTGGTAGGCGGTCTCGGCATGCTCGCGCACGAACGCATCGATCTGCGCGTCGGTCTGCAGCGCGCTGCCCGGCGAGATCTCGCGGCCGCTGTACGGGGCCAGCGCCGGCTGCGCGAAGATCTCGCGGGTGATGCGGATCGCCGCGCGGAACTCGCGCCAGTCCTGGTCGTGCGACATGTAGTTGAACAGGATGCTGGGATGTTCGCGCGGGTCCTTGGAACGCACGTGGATGCGGCCGCGGCTGGGCGAGCGCATCGAGCCGACGTGCATCTGGAAGCTGTGCGCCTTGATCGGGTTGGAGCCGTTGTAATTGATCGCCACCGGCAGGAAGTGGTACTGCAGGTTCGGCCAGTCGAATTCGGCGTCGCTGCGGATGAAGCCACCGGCCTCGAACTGGTTGCTGGCGCCGATGCCGGTGCCCAGGAACAGCCACTCGGCGCCGATCGCCGGCTGGTTGTACAGCTTCAGTGCCGGGGCCAGCGAGACCGGTTTCTTGCACTCGTACTGCAGGTACATCTCAAGGTGGTCCTGCAGGTTGGCGCCGACGCCCGGCAGGTGGTGCACCAGGTCGATGTCCAGGCTGCGCAGCAGGTCGGCCGGGCCGACGCCGGAGCGCTGCAGGATCTGCGGCGAGGCGATGGCGCCACCGCACAGCAGCACTTCGCGACGGGCAGTGGCACGCTGCGGCTGGTCGTTGTGCAGCCACTGCACGCCCACTGCACGCTTGCCCGAGAACAGGATGCGGTCGGTCAGCGCGTGGGTGACGATGGTCAGGTTCGGGCGCGGCTTGGCCAGGTCCAGGTAGCCGCGGGCAGTGCTGGAGCGACGGCCCTTCGGGGTCACCGTGCGGTCCATCGGGCCGAAGCCTTCCTGCTGGTAACCGTTGAGGTCGTCGGTGCGCGGGTAACCGGCCTGCACGCCGGCCTCGACCATCGCCGCGAACAGCTCGTTGTTGCCGGCCTTCGGCGTGGTCACGCGCAGCGGGCCATCACCACCGTGGTAGTCGTTGGGGCCGATGTCGCGGGTTTCGGCCTTGCGGAAGTACGGCAGGCAGTCCAGGTAGGTCCAGTCTTCCAGGCCCGGCATGCTGGCCCAGTTGTCGTAGTCCATCGCGTTGCCACGGATGTAGCACATGCCGTTGATCAGCGACGAGCCGCCCAGGCCCTTGCCGCGGCCGCAGTCCATGCGGCGGTTGTTCATGAAGGGCTCGGGATCGGTCTTGTACGCCCAGTTGTAGCGCTTGCCCTGCAGCGGGAAGGCCAGCGCGGCCGGCATCTGGGTACGGAAGTCGAGCCGGTAGTCCGGGCCACCGGCTTCCAGCAGCAGCACGCTGACATCGGCATCTTCGGTGAGGCGGGTGGCCAGCACGTTGCCGGCCGAACCGGCGCCGATGATGATGTAGTCGTACTCGTTATGGGTGCTCATGGGTGTCTCCTGCAGGCCGGGGCGCGCTGCATGCAGGCGTCCCGGCGGAATGTCGGATCGGCACGATGGCCGCACGATGGGGCGCGCGCAGGGCGCGCCGGTCAGAACACGCTGGCGTAGTCGCCCAGCTCGACCTGCACCGACTTGATGCGGGTGTAGTGGCCGAGGGTGGAGATGCCATTCTCGCGGCCGACGCCGGATTCCTTGTAGCCACCCACCGGCATTTCGGCCGGCGATTCACCCCAGGTGTTGATCCAGCAGATGCCGGCTTCCAGGCGGTGGATGATGCGGTGGGCGCGGCTGACGTCCTTGCTGACCACGCCGGCGGCCAGGCCGAAGGTGGTGTCGTTGGCACGACGCACCACTTCGTCTTCGTCGTCGTAGGCGAGGATGCTCATCACCGGCCCGAAGATCTCTTCGCGGACAATCGTCATGTCATCGCGGCAGTCGGAGAACACGGTCGGCAGCACGTAGGCACCGTTGGCCAGCGCGCCTTCGGTGGCACGGCCGCCGCCGGTCAGCAGGCGGGCGCCTTCGGCCTTGCCGCTTTCGATGTAGCGCAGCACGTTTTCCATGTGCGGGAAGCTGGTCAGCGGGCCGAAGTTGGTCTCGGCGGCCATCGGGTCGCCGATGCGGATGCGCTTGACGCGCTCTACAACGGCGGCCTCGAATGCGGCCAGCATGCTGCGCGGCACGAACACGCGGGTGCCGTTGGTGCAGACCTGGCCGGAACTGAAGAAGTTGGCCATCACCGCGATGTCGGCGGCACGGTCCAGGTCGGCGTCATCGCAGATCACCAGCGGCGACTTGCCGCCCAGTTCCATGGTCACTTCCTTCAGCGACGAGGAGGCGGCGCTGGCCATCACCTTCTTGCCGGTGGCGACGCCGCCGGTGAAGGAGATCTTCTCGATCACCGGGTGCTCGGTCAGCCACTGGCCGATCTCGCGGCCCGGGCCCTGCACCACGTTGAACACGCCGGCCGGCACGCCGGCTTCGGTGTAGATCTCGGCCAGCCGGATCGCGGTCAGCGGGGTCACTTCGGACGGCTTGAACACCATCGCGTTGCCCGCGGCCAGGGCCGGGGCCGACTTCCACATGGCGATCTGGATCGGGTAGTTCCAGGCGCCGATGCCGGCGACCACGCCCAGCGGCTCGCGGCGGGTGTAGAAGAAGCTCGATTCGCGCAGCGGCAGCTGGATGCCTTCGATGGCGGTGGCCAGGCCGGCGTAGTACTCGACCACGTCGGCACCGGTGACGATGTCCACGGTGGTGGTCTCGGCCAGCGCCTTGCCGGTGTCCAGGGTTTCCAGGTGGGCCAGCTCGTCGTTGCGTTCACGCAGGATCTCGACGGCGCGGCGCAGGATGCGCGAACGCTCCATCGCGGTCATCGCGGCCCACACCTTCTGGCCGTCGGCCGCGCTCTGCACGGCGCGCTCGACGTCGGCCTGGCTGGCGACCTGCACCTCGGCGATCACTTCACCGGTGGCCGGGTTGACGGTCCTGAAGGTCTTGCCGCTGGTGGCGTCGACGCGCTGGCCGTGGATGTAGAGCTGTTGGACGGGCAGGGTGGTCATGGGGCGTACTCCTTGGAAGGGGGCGGGTGCTGAAGCGCTTATAGCGCGCCAGCCTGCAACTGGAAGTCGATGTAGCCGTAAGCAATGCGCCGGGACTTCTCGGCGTTGAACTGGCCGCCGACCAGGCTGCCGCGCAGCCACAGGCCGTCGATCATCGCGGCCAGGCCACGGGCGGCCAGGCGGGCCTGCGGGTGGGGCAGCAGGCGGTTGAACTGGTGGCACAGGTTGGAGAACAGGCGCTGGTCGTTGGCGCGCTGCAGCCGGGCCAGTTCCGGCTGGTGCATGCTCGCGGCCCAGAAGGTGAGCCAGACGCGCATCGCGGTGCCGTTGATCTGGCTGTCGTCGAAGTTGCCATCGACGATGGCGCGCAGCTGGTCGCGCGGGTCGTCGCCAACCTCGGCACGGTAACGGGCGACCGCGTCCTTCAGCTCGCGCAGGATCTGCCGCATTGCAGCATTGAGCAGGCCGTCCTTGTCGCCGAAGTAGTGGGCGACGATGCCGCTGGACAGCCCGGCCTTCTTCGCGATGGTGGCGACGGTCGCATCGGCCATGCCGATCTCGTCGATGGTCTGGAAAGTGGCCCGGATCAGCTGCTCGCGCCGTACCGGTTCCACGCCTTTCTTCGGCATTGTCTCTCCACGGATTGCGACCCGAAGGATCGGGCTGCCCGCCATTATGCTTTTTATTGATTGAACGTTCAATCAATAAACCCTAGGATGCGCTCGCGCCCCACGCCATGGGCCCGGTTTACCGGTCCGGCCCCGCCCATGTGCTCCCTCGGACTTGATGAGACGACCCCATGTCTTCCCTGGCTCATCCCAAGCGTTCGCCCCTGCGCTTGAACCGTTTTGTGTTCTTCAGTTCCTCGGTGTCGATCGGCATCCTCGGGCTGCTCACCGTTCTCTATCCCGAAGGCAGCGAACACTGGCTGCAATGGGCGCAGGCCGAGGTCTCGGCGGCGTTCGGCTGGTGGTACATGCTGCTGATCGTGCTGTGCCTGGGGTTCGTGCTGTGGCTGGCGTTCTCGCCGTATGGCCGCATCCGCCTGGGCCACAACGAGGAATCACCGGCGTTCGGCTACGTGGCCTGGGTGTCGATGCTGTTCTCGGCCGGCATCGGCATCGCGCTGCTGTACTACGGCGCCTACGAGCCGCTGGACCATTTCCTCAATCCGCCCGGGCAGCCTGGCGGTACCGTGACCGCCGGCCGCGAGGCGATGGTGCTGACCTTCCTGCACTGGGGCCTGCACGGCTGGGCGCTGTATGCGCTGGTGGGCGTGGCGCTGGGCTACTTCGCCTACCGCCGCGACCTGCCGCTGGCGCTCCGCTCGGCGCTGTACCCGATCTTCGGCGAGCGCATCCATGGCCGCATCGGCGACATGGTCGATGGCTTCGGCATCCTCGCCACGCTGATCTCGATGGTCACCAACCTTGGCATCGGTGCGCTGGTGGTGCAGTCCGGCCTGGTCTACCTGTTCCACATCCCGGATACGCCGCAGGTGCTGGTGGCGATCGTGCTGGTGATGATGGTGGTGGCCACCATCGGCGTGGTTGCGGGTGTGGAGAAGGGCATCGCGTGGCTCTCCAACCTCAACGTGCGCCTGCTGTGCGGCCTGCTGCTGTTCGTGCTGGTCACCGGCCCGACCCTGCACCTGTTCGATGGCCTGATCCAGAACACCGGCGACTACCTGGGCGCCTTCGTGCGCAAGAGCTTCGACATGTACCTCAACGACCCGAAGGGCCGTGAGTGGATGGGCTCGTGGACGCTGTTCTACTGGGCGTGGTGGATTGCCTGGGCACCGTTCGTCGGTCTTTTCGTGGCGCGCATCTCGCGTGGCCGCACCATCCGCGAAGTGATCATGGGCGTGCTGCTGATCCCGCTTGGTTTCACCCTGGCCTGGCTGTCGATCTTCGGCAACACCGCCATCGACCTGGTGCTGAACCACGGCCAGGCGGTCCTGGGTGAGGTGGCCCAGCACGATGCGGCGATGACGCTGTTCAAGCTGCTCGAGTACCTGCCTGCAGCGCCTTACGTGGCGGGTGCTGCGGTGGTGATCGGCTTCGTGCTGTTCCTGACCCCGGTTGATTCGGGCACGCTGATGATCGCCAACCTGTGCACCCGTCGTGTCGATGACGGCGTGGAGGACGGCCACGACGCGCCGATCTGGCTGCGCGTGTTCTGGGCGGCCGGCATCACCGTGGCCAGCGTGGGCCTGCTGCTGGCCGGCAACTTCAGCGCGATGCAGACGGCGGTGGTGCTGTGCGGCCTGCCGTTCTCGTTCACGCTGGCGTTCTACATGTGGGGCCTGCTGAAGGCGCTGCGCACCGACCCGGACGCACCACGGCGCTGATCGGCCTGCCGGTGGCGGCCGCAGTGGCCGCCGCCTGCGACGCCGTGCCGCAGCGCATTTCGTCGCATTCTGAAAGACGTTGCGGCGCGCAGTGATGATCATCAAGGCTCCCTCCGATGGAGTCCTGCCGATGCGATCGCTTCTACTGTGCCTGCCGCTGTTGTCGATGTCCGTGGCCGCGTTCGCGGCCGAACCGATGGCCCAGCTCAACTATCCGGTGCTGGCCAGGGGCGAATCGGCCGTGCTGCGCCTGCAGCTGGCTGCGCACCCGGGTGGGCTGGCGGCCTACTCGATCCGCATGCAGCACCGTGACAACGGCGACAGTGGTTTCCGGGTTGCATCGGTGCAGTGCCCGGAGGGCTTCTTCGCCAATCTCTACGACCAGGATCTGGGCGCGGTCTGCTACCGCGCGGATGACACGCCGCATCCATCACTGGAGATGCGGGTGCGCGTGTACAACGCGCATGCGGCCGATGGGCACACCCGTTGGGAGGAGGGCCTGTGGACGCTGGATGGCGACGCTGCGGCGCTGAAGACGGCGTGGCACCTGTTCGCGGTGGAGCCGTAGCCCTGGATGGATGAGGGGCCGGACCCCGTGGGATCCGGCCCCGTGCCTGTGCGCGGAGCGAGCCGAGCATGGCTCGGCGCTACAGGTCAGGCGTTACTTGCTGGCCAGCTGGCGCAGCACGTACTGCAGCAGGCCGCCATGGCGGAAGTATTCAACTTCCTTCGGGGTCAGCAGCATCACCGACACCTCGAAGGTCTTCTTCGTGCCATCGGCCTTGGTGGCGGTGACCGTGGCGCGCTTGCTGGCGCCGTCCTGCAGGCCGGTGATGTCGATCACCTCCGAGCCGTCCAGGCCCAGGCTCTGTGCGTTCTCACCGTTGCGGAACTGCAGCGGCAGCACGCCCATGCCGACCAGGTTGGAGCGGTGGATGCGCTCGAAGCTTTCGGCGATGACCGCCTTCACTCCCAGCAGCAGGGTGCCCTTGGCCGCCCAGTCACGCGACGAGCCGGTGCCGTATTCCTTGCCGGCCAGTACCACCAGCGGCACCTTGTCGGCCTTGTACTTCATGGCCGCATCGTAGATCGCCAGCTTTTCCGGTTGGCCACCGTTGGCCGGGTAGTACAGGGTATTGCCGCCTTCCTCGCCACCGAACATCAGGTTCTTGATGCGGATGTTGGCGAAGGTGCCGCGCACCATCACGTCATCGTTGCCGCGGCGGCTGCCGTAGCTGTTGAAGTCGGCCGGCTGCACGCCGCGCTCCTGCAGGAAACGGCCTGCCGGCGAGTCCTTCTTGATGTTGCCGGCCGGGGAGATGTGGTCGGTGGTGATCGAGTCGCCGAACAGGCCCATCACGCGTGCGCCGTGCACGTCGTCGATGCTGCCGGTCTGCATGGTCATGCCATCGAAATACGGCGGGTTCTTGATGTAGGTGGAGGCATCGCTCCACTCGTACAGGTTGCCGTCCGGCGAGGCGATGGTGTTCCAGCGGGTGTCACCCTTGAACACATCGGCGTAGTTCTGCTTGAACATCTCCGGGCCGATGGTGGCGGCGATGACATCGCCGATTTCCTTGTTGCTCGGCCAGATGTCGCGCAGGAACACCGGCTGGCCATCGCTGCCGGTACCCAGCGGCTGGGTGGTCAGGTCGATGTCGGTGGTACCGGCGATGGCGTAGGCCACTACCAGCGGCGGGCTGGCCAGGTAGTTCATCTTCACTTCGGGGTGCACGCGGCCCTCGAAGTTGCGGTTGCCCGACAGCACCGAGGTGACGACCAGGTCGCCGGTGGCGATGCCGGCGCTGACTTCGGTCGGCAGCGGGCCGGAGTTGCCGATGCAGGTGGTGCAGCCGTAGCCGACCACGTAGAAGCCGATCTTCTCCAGCTCCTTCAGCACGCCGGCTTTTTCAAGGTAGTCGGTGACCACGCGCGAGCCTGGGCCGAGCGAGGTCTTCACCCACGGCTGGCGGTTCAGGCCCTTGGCGGCCGCGTTGCGGGCCAGCAGGCCGGCGCCGATCATCACCGCCGGGTTGGAGGTATTGGTGCAGGAGGTGATGGCGGCGATGACCACCGCGCCATCCTTCAGCCGCACCTTGCGGTTCTCGATCTCGATGTCGGCGAAGCCCTTGGCCAGCTGCTCGTTGCCGACCGCGGCGCCGCCGCCTTCATTGACGAACGAGGACACATCCTCGCTGCGCTTGTCACGGTTGGCGGTCATGCCGACCAGCGCTTCGCGGTAGTTCTTCTGCACGTCTTCCAGCAGCACGCGGTCCTGCGGGCGCTTGGGGCCGGCCAGCGACGGCTTCACCGTGCCCATGTCCAGTTCCAGCGTGGTGCTGTACTGGGCATGCGGGCTGCCCGGCTCGTGCCACAGGCCCTGTGCCTTGGCGTAGGCCTCGACCAGGTTGATCTGCTCTTCGCTGCGGCCGGACAGGCGCAGGTAGTTCAGCGATTCGGCGTCGATCGGGAAGATGCCGCAGGTGGCGCCATATTCCGGGGCCATGTTGCCGATGGTCGCGCGGTCGGCCAGCGGCAGGTGCTGCAGGCCGTCACCGTAGAACTCGACGAACTTGCCGACTACGCCCAGCTTGCGCAGCATCTGGGTAACGGTCAGCACCAGGTCGGTGGCGGTGGCACCTTCGGGCAGCTTGCCGGTCAGCTTGAAGCCGACCACCTGCGGGATCAGCATCGACGACGGCTGGCCGAGCATGGCCGCCTCGGCCTCGATGCCGCCCACGCCCCAGCCGAGCACGCCGATGCCGTTGATCATCGTGGTGTGGCTGTCGGTGCCGAACACGGTATCGGGGTAGGCAACGGCCTTGCCATCCTTGTCCGCGGTCATCACCACGCGGGCCAGGTTTTCCAGGTTCACCTGGTGGACGATGCCGGTGTTGGGCGGCACCACCTTGAAGTTGTCGAAGGCCTTCTGGCCCCAGCGCAGGAAGCCGTAGCGTTCCTGGTTGCGCTGGAATTCGATCTTGCCGTTGAGGTCCAGCGCGTCGGGCTTGCCGAACACATCGACCTGCACCGAGTGGTCGATGACCAGTTCGGAGGGAATCTGCGGGTTGATCTGCTCTGGCGAGCCGCCGAGCTTGACCACCGCATCGCGCATCGCGGCCAGGTCGACCACGCAGGGCACGCCGGTGAAGTCCTGCAGGACCACGCGCGCCGGCATGAAGGCGATTTCGGTGTCCGGCTCGGCGGACGGGTTCCAGCGGGCCACGGCTTCGATGTGGTCGGGGCCGACGGTGGCGCCGCCGTCCTCATGCCGGAGCAGGTTCTCCAGCAGGATCTTCATCGAATAGGGCAGGTGGGAGATATCGAAGCGCTGGCCCAGCGTGGGCAGGCTGAAGTAGTCGTAGGTCTTGCCGCTGACGTTCAGCTGGCTGCGGGTGGAGAACGAATCGCTCATGCGGGGTAACTCCTTCTTGCGGATGGCTTGCAGTGGCTCGCGCGTGGGCGGGCCTGCTTGCGGTCGCCGCGGGCCTGGTGGCCCCGGAGGTTCCAGTATGAACCCGAAACTGAATGGATTCACCCGGGCCGGGTCCGGCCTGCGGCATCGGTTCCAGACTACAGGGGAAGGTGTATGGCGTATGTCACGTTTGTGGCCGATCCTTTGCGAGGCAAGGGCTGGCGGGTCACCGGTCCTGTTCAGGGTGGAAGTATGCCCGGGGAAGTATGTATAATTTGTGCATACTCTGGAGGGCCTACCGATGGAAGCCACTGTTGCAGAACGCGGACAGATCACCCTGCCCAAGGCGGTGCGTGATGCCCTCGGCCTGACCAAGGGCACGCTGCTGAAGGTCGAGCTGGACGGCAGCCGCATCATCCTGCGCAAGAGTGTTGACGATGCCATTTCACGGGCGCGCGGCAAGTTCGCGCTGGACGGCTTCGAGTCGTCCGATGCAGCGGTACGCGCGGTGCGTGACGAGGAGTAAGTCGTGATGATCGCCGTCGATTCGCCGGTGCTGGTCGAGCTGCTCAGCAATGGTCCGCAGGCCGATGCAGTGGAAGCCATCCTGCGGCAGAGCCTGGTCGGTGGCCGCGTAGTGGTGTGTGGCGCGACCCTGGCCGAAGTCTGCGCATCGCTGCGCGGCGGCGCCGAGGTGCTGGAAGCACTGGAAGAGATGGGCGTGCACTTCAATCCGATGGAAGCCAAGTCGGCCCTGCGCGCCGGCGAGATGCACCGCCGCCATCGCCAGCGCAGCGGCAGCCGCCGCAGCCTGGACGAATTCATGGTCGGCGCCCACGCACTGCTGCAGTGCGATGGCCTGATCACCTGGAACGACACGTTTTACCGCGACTACTTCAAGGGCCTGAAGCTGATCGTGCCGCAAGCCTGAGCCCACTTTGTTTTTTCAACCTACGCATTACCCGGGAGTTGTCATGTTGGAAGCCTACCGCCACCACGTCGCCGAGCGCGCTGCGCTTGGCATCCCGCCGCTGCCGCTGAGCGCGCAGCAGACGGCCGATGTCATCGAACTGCTGAAGAACCCGCCGCAGGGCGAGGCCGAGTTCCTGCTCGACCTGCTGACCCACCGCGTGCCGGCCGGCGTCGATGACGCAGCCAAGGTCAAGGCCTCGTACCTGGCCGCGATCGCGCTGGGCAGCGAGCAGAACCCGCTGATCAGCCGCGAGCGCGCCACCGAACTGCTGGGCACCATGCTCGGCGGTTACAACGTGGCCCCGCTGGTGCAGCTGCTGGACGACGCCAGCGTCGGCACCATCGCCGCCAACGGCCTGAAGAAGACCCTGCTGGTGTTCGATGCGTTCCATGACGTGCAGGAAAAGGCCAAGGCCGGCAACGCCAACGCCCAGGCCGTGCTGCAGAGCTGGGCCGACGCCGAGTGGTTCACCAGCAACCCGGAAGTGCCGCAGAGCCTGACCGTCACCGTGTTCAAGGTGCCGGGCGAGACCAACACCGACGACCTGTCGCCGGCACCGGACGCGACCACCCGCCCGGACATCCCGATGCACGCCCTGGCGATGCTGAAGAACAAGCGCGACGATGCGCCGTTCACCCCGGAAGAAGACGGCAAGCGCGGCCCGATCCAGCAGATTCTCGACCTGAAGGACAAGGGTCACCTGGTCGCCTATGTCGGCGACGTGGTCGGCACCGGTTCTTCGCGCAAGTCGGCCACCAACAGTGTGCTGTGGTGGACCGGCGATGACATTCCGTTCATCCCGAACAAGCGCGCCGGTGGCGTCTGCCTGGGTTCGAAGATCGCCCCGATCTTCTACAACACCATGGAAGATGCCGGCGCACTGCCGATCGAGCTGGACGTGTCGAAGATGGAGCACGGCGATGTGGTCGAGCTGCGTCCGTACGAAGGCAAGGCGCTGAAGAATGGTGAAGTGATCGCCGAGTTCCAGGTCAAGTCCGACGTGCTGTTCGACGAAGTGCGCGCTGGTGGCCGCATTCCGCTGATCATCGGCCGCGGCCTGACCGGCAAGGCGCGCGAAGCGCTGGGCCTGGCCCCGACCGACCTGTTCCGCCTGCCGGTGCAGCCGGTCGACACCGGCAAGGGCTTCTCGCTGGCACAGAAGATGGTCGGCCGCGCCTGTGGCCTGGCCGAAGGCCAGGGCATGCGCCCGGGCACCTACTGCGAACCGAAGATGACCTCGGTCGGCTCGCAGGACACCACCGGCCCGATGACCCGCGACGAGCTGAAGGACCTGGCCTGCCTGGGCTTCTCGGCCGACCTGGTGATGCAGTCGTTCTGCCACACCGCCGCTTATCCGAAGCCGGTGGACGTGAAGACCCACCACACCCTGCCGGAGTTCATCTCCACCCGTGGCGGCGTTTCGCTGCGCCCGGGCGACGGCGTGATCCACAGCTGGCTCAACCGCATGCTGCTGCCGGACACCGTCGGCACCGGCGGTGACTCGCACACCCGCTTCCCGGTGGGTATTTCGTTCCCGGCCGGTTCGGGCCTGGTCGCCTTCGCTGCAGCCACCGGCGTGATGCCGCTGGACATGCCGGAGTCGGTGCTGGTGCGCTTCAAGGGCAAGATGCAGCCGGGCGTGACCCTGCGTGACCTGGTCAACGCCATCCCGCTGTACGCGATCAAGTCGGGCCTGCTGACGGTGGCCAAGGCTGGCAAGAAGAACATCTTCTCCGGCCGCATCCTGGAAATCGAAGGCCTGCCGGAGCTGAAGGTCGAGCAGGCGTTCGAACTGTCCGACGCCTCGGCCGAGCGTTCGGCCGCCGGTTGCTCGGTGCGCCTGAACAAGGAACCGATCATCGAGTACCTCAACAGCAACATCACGCTGCTGAAGTGGATGATCGCCGAGGGTTACCAGGATCCGCGCTCGCTGCAGCGCCGCATCGAGAAGATGGAAGCCTGGCTGGCCAACCCGGAGCTGCTGGAGCCGGATGCCGACGCCGAATACGCTGCCGTCATCGAGATCGACCTGGCCGACATCCACGAGCCGATCGTGGCCTGCCCGAACGACCCGGACGACGTGAAGACCCTGTCCGAAGTGGCCGGTGCCAAGATCGACGAAGTGTTCATTGGTTCGTGCATGACCAACATCGGTCATTTCCGCGCGGCTGCGAAGCTGCTGGAAGGCAAGCGTGACCTGCCGACCCGCCTGTGGGTGGCCCCGCCGACCAAGATGGATGCCTCCGAGCTGACCAAGGAAGGCGTGTACGGCACCTTCGGCGCCACCGGCGCGCGCATGGAAATGCCGGGCTGCTCGCTGTGCATGGGCAACCAGGCGCAGATCCGCGAAGGCTCCACCGCGATGTCGACCTCGACCCGCAACTTCCCGAACCGCCTGGGCCGCAACACCAACGTGTACCTGGGTTCGGCGGAACTGGCGGCGATCTGCTCGCGCCTGGGCCGCATCCCGACCAAGGAGGAGTACATGGCGGACATCGGCGTGATCAACGCCAATGGTGCGGAGATCTACCGCTACATGAACTTCGACCAGATCGAGGAATACCAGGACGTGGCCAAGACGGTCGCTGCCTGATGCGATAGTGCCGGCCGCTGGCCGGCAACCCGGTGAAACGAAGAACCCCCGGTGAAGGCCGGGGGTTCTTCTTTTGGGGGCGTACCCGGGCTCAGGCCTGGGTAGCGGCCGCCGCTTCCTCGGTCGCGGCCGGCGCTTCTGCCGGAAGCTCGGCTTCCACCGCAGGCTGCGGCAACACGCCATGGTCGGGGAACAGGCGGGGCAGCTCAGCCACGAAACGCGCGATGCAGGCCTCTGCGAAGTCACGCGAGGCGGCCTTGGCCTTCGCATAGTCGTCTGCCTGCCATTCCTGCAGCGGGGCAACCCGTGCTTCGTCCTGGCAGCGCACGCCCTGGCCGCCACTGGCGGTGCGGAACAGCTTGCGCACCACCGGGAAGCCGATGGTTACATCGTGGCGCAGCTCGTAGGGGGTCTCTGCGTCGCTGAGCTTCTGGTACACCAGCGACCACTGACCGGCGCTGGCTTCCACGGTGCGCTCGTCGCTGGGAATGGCGCCGGGATGGGCCGCGAAATAGAGTGCCAGCTGCTCGCGGATCATGCCGGGCAATGCGCCGAAGGCCGGGCTGGGCACAGAGTGGATGTCTTCACCACGAACGTTGTTCTTGCTGAAGCTGTTGCTGGTGCCGATGTCACCCACGCCGGTGACGAACGCCAGAGCAGACAGGCCGACCTTGGCCGCGGTGACGGCAGCGGTGTCGGCGCGCATCACCAGGCGCAGCACCTGATCGCCCACGCGATTGCCGTTGGGGCCGGCACCCAGCCCTGAGGTGATCCTGATGCGCTGCAGGCTGCTGTAGTCGAGAGGGGACGCCACGGCGGCTGTGACATTCTCGATGGCCGGATCGGCCGCGGGGGGCGCGTGCGCCACTTCTGGCGCGGTCGCCGCATCCTTTGCTGGATCGAGCGTTGACCCGCTGGTGACTGCGGAAGCCACGACTGGCGTGGGTGTGGGTGCTTCGTCGTTGGCGTAGGCCGACGGGGCCAGCAGCAGGACGGCCGCGATCGCGGCGGTGAGGCAGGTTGGGCGTAATGCCACGGTAGTACTCCTTGGGAAAACGAAAATGAGGCTCTGTGCGCGCTCTGGCGGTTGATGCCCGGCGAGGACCGAAGGTAGGGGGGGCGGTTCCTCAGCGCGGCGCGAATTCCTTGATCGGGAACGCATTGCAATGGGCGATCGCAGCGGCCATGCCGACCGGAGCATCGGCGGCGGCGCTGCGGCGCCTGTTCACCGTGGCTGCCTCTTCCCACAGGCTGGGCAATACCTGCGGTGCGTCCAGTACGCGTTCGCGCACGGCATCGTGAAGGGCACTGCTGTAATCGGTAGCCGGTACCACCACGCACAGGCGTGTGCCGGGATTGCTGCTGGCCTGCTGCAGCATCTTCCGCAGTGCCTCGATGCTGCCCGCGTCGTCGGTCAACCGCTCCGGTGCGCTGCCCTGGCTGGCATCCTGGATCTGCAGCTGGCCCGGGCTGAACAGCAGGACCTGCATGTCCTGCCGCGGTTCAATGCGGACCGGCGCACGCGTACCCTCGCAGGTGCTGGGGGTCTTGCGCGCGACCTGTGGCGTCGTGGTGCCATCGGCGTGTACCTGGCGCAGATGCAGGCGGCACATCTTGTCGGCCACTTCCATTTCCACTTCGTAGTCCTGCCCGGGCCTGGCCACGAACTGTCCCGACAACTGGCCCTCGCAATACAGGCGGCTTGATGCGTCGAAGCGCGCTTCGACGATCAGCGGCTTGCCACCGGGGACTTCGTACTCCTGGTAGCTGAGCATGGAGAACCGCTCGTTCTCCTTGCTCCGCAGGGTTTCCGTGGCGGGGATGCCGAGCACGCCCTTGTCACCGGCGTTGTTGTACTTGACCTCGATCCTGTCGCGGTAGTCCTCGCGGCAGGCGGCATCGGTGTACAGGGTGGTGGTCCGCCCCAGGCTGGCGTAGATGCGCACCCGGGCTGGAGGCACGGCGCCGCCTGCGTAGGCCGTGAGATCTTCAGCAACAAGCGGGCGAGGGTACATCGCCGGTATTCGCTTGATGAGCTTCTCGGTGCACTTCATCGTGATCATCTGCGCAGCAATCTTGAGCCTGGCGTAGTCATTGGCCTGCCACTCGCCCAGGGTCGCCCGGTCGTCGCTGTCACTGCATCTGATGATTTCAGCCAGGGTGCCATCGGCACGGCGTTGCTCGATGGTGCTGGCGTGGTTGAGGCGGTAAAGGGGATCCTTCCGCGTATTGCCCTGGTGCACCAGCGCCCAGGTGTCTGCACTGAAGCGCAGGGTGCTGCTCTGGTTGGGCAGCGCGTCGGGCGCATAGCTGAAGTAGCCACCCACCAGCGCCCTGGCCACGTTGGGCATCAGCGTGGTGGCGGGGCTGGCCTGGCTCTCCACGATGCTGCCGGGCAGGGTGTTGCGCCGGAAGTAGTCGGGCTCGTTGCCGCTGAAGAGCAGTGCGAGCCCCTTTGGCGTGAGCGACTCGCTGTCATCGGGGGTGACGATGCGCAGCGCCACATCGGGTGCGTGGAGGCGCTTGGATGCGGTATCCGGACCACCCTGGATCTGGACGCGATCGGTCCAGGCGGCGACCTTCGTGACGGGGGCGGGGGGAGTGCCCGGAATGGCCTGCGGCGGTGCTGGCACGCCGGCAGCGGTGGCCGCCAGTGGGGCCAGCAGGGCGGCCGCCAGCAGCGACGGTGGGTAACGGAAGAGACGCAGGGCCATGGTCAAACTCCTTGGAAAAACATGACAGCCGCGCCGGCCCTTCCGGGGCCGGCATCTGAAAGAGTGAATGAGACGGTGCGATGCTGCGGGCGATCAGCCGCGGGCGAGGGCGAGCAGGCGTTCGGCGATGCGTTCCAGCGGTACCTGTTCCTCGGCCGCGCCGAGCTTGAACGCGGCGCCGGGCATGCCCCAGACCACGCTGGTGGCTTCGTCCTGGACCAGCGTCGGTGCGCCGGCCTGGCGCATTTCCAGCAGGCCGCGCGCGCCGTCGTCACCCATGCCGGTGAGGATGGCGCCGATGGCGTTGCCGCCCGCGCTCTGCGCGACCGAACGGAACAGCACGTCGACCGCGGGCTTGTGACGGTTCACCGCCGGGCCATCGTCGACGCGGCAGCGCCAGCGCGCACCGTCGCGGATGATGCGCAGGTGCTTGCCGCCTGGAGGCAGGTAGGCATGGCCGGGAAGTACCGCTTCGCCATCGCTGGCCTCGCGCACGGCCATCGCCGAGTGCCGATCCAGTCGCTCGGCGAAGGCGCTGCTGAAGCTGGCGGGCAGGTGCTGGGTCATCACCACGGCGGGAGCATCGGCAGGCATGCCTTCCAGCACCACGCGCAGCGCTTCGGTGCCGCCGGCCGAAGAACCAATCGCGATCAGGCGGTCGGTGGTGCGGAACTGCGGTGCAGCCGGGCGCATTGCAGGAGCTGCTTCCAGCAGGAGTTTCGGAGCGGCCGCACGCACCAGCGGGCGCACCCGTGAGCGCGCCGCCATCTTGACCTTGGCGATGATCTCATCGGCATACCCCTGCAAGCCGCGCGCGACGTCCAGCTTGGGCTTGGAGACGAAGTCCACCGCGCCCAATGCCAGCGCCTGCAGCGTGGTGTCGGCACCGCGTTCGGTCAGCGACGAGATCATCACCACTGGCAGCGGGTGCAGCCGCATCAGGTTTTCCAGGAAGGCCAGGCCGTCCATGCGTGGCATTTCCACGTCCAGCGTGATCACGTCCGGGGCCAGGCGCTTGATCTTCTCGCGCGCCAGCAACGGGTCCGCTGCGGTGCCGACCACGTCGATGGTCGGGTCGCTGGACAGGATCTCGGTGAGCATCTGGCGCACGACGGCGGAGTCGTCGACGATCAGGACCCGGCAGGGGGCGTTGCCGGTCAGGGTCATTCGAACAGCTCCACGCCACCGGTGACCGGAGCCTTGGACAGGCGCGCACGCACCGCCGATTCGGTGGCGGCCACTTCGGCTTCGTGGGCATGCGGCAGGCGCTGTACCACCACGCGGCCGGTATCGGCGAAGAACCAGATCTTGCGCGGATGGATGCCGCACAGGTCCTCGGCGATGATCGGGATGTGCTCGGCCTGCAGGTACTGGCGCACGAACTCCGCGTTGCGGGTGCCGACCGGATTGCTGGTGAAGCCCTTCAGTACGTTGGCGCCGCCGAACACCTTGGCCTCGATGCGCTTGCGGTGCGCGCCGCGCTTGAGCATGTCGTTGATCAGCAGTTCCATCGCATAGCTGCCGTAGCGCGCGGGCGCGCCGTCGCCGGCGTTGCCTTCCGGCAGCAGGAAGTGGTTCATGCCGCCGATCTTCAGCACCGGGTCGCGCAGGCAGGCGGCCACGCAGGAGCCCAGCGTGGTGGTCAGCGCGGTGGTGTCATCGACCACCAGGTACTGGGTGGGCAGCAGCTTGGCGGCAATGGTCTGGAAGCGCGCATCCTGGTAGCGCATGACATCGTCGGTACGCAGTGAGGCGTTCATGCGCCGGCCTTTGCCGCGCGGCGGTACAGGGTGCGCCCGCAGGGCTGGATCAGGTCGGCGGCGTGCAGGTAGTTCTCCGAATGTCCGGTGTAGAGCAGGCCGTCATCGGCCAGGTGCTGTACCAGGCGGCCGAGGATGGCGCGCTGGGTCGGCTTGTCGAAATAGATCATCACGTTGCGGCAGAACAGGGCGTCGAAGGGGCCGCCGACGTCGTAGCGCGGGGCGAGCAGGTTCAGCGGGCGGAACTCGATCAGTTCGCGCAGCGCCGGCAGCACGCGGCACTGGCCTTCGTTGGGGCCGCTGCCGCGCTGGAAGTAGCGGCGGCGCAGGTCCGGATCGAGGTTGGCGACGCGATCGATGTTGTAGACGCCGCGGCCAGCGGTGGCCAGCACCTGGGTATCGACGTCGGTGGCGACGATGCGCACCGGCGGCTTCAGCGTGCCGAACGCTTCGCAGGCGGTGATCGCCATCGAGTAGGGCTCTTCACCGGTGGAGGCGGCACACGACCACAGCAGCAGTGGCGTGCGGCTCGAGCGTTGCTGCAGCTCTTCGCGCAGCTTGTCGAAGTGGTGCGGCTCGCGGAAAAACGAAGTCAGGTTGGTGGTCAGCGCGTTGGTGAACGCCTGCCACTCGTCGCCGTCTTCCTGTTCCAGATGGTCCAGGTACTGCTGGAAGCTGCGCATGCCCAGCGTGCGCAGGCGGCGCGACAGGCGGCCATACACCATGTCGCGCTTGGCCGGCGCGAGCGCGATGCCCACGCGCTGGTAGATCAGGTCGCAGACGCGGCGGAAATCACGGTCGGCGAACTCGAACTCGCGCGGGCCGGTGACGATGGGAGTAGGACTTTGCACGGGGGACGTGTCCATCGGCGGGGGCGGTGGCCGAAGCCACCGCAGGTGGGTCTCAGAATTCCTGCCAGTCGCTGTCGCTGGCCACGAAGGTACTGGCGTTGCTGCTGCGGCGGACCGGCGCGGGCGTGCTGGTCGGCTGCGGACGGGCCACGGTGGTGACGCGCGCCGGTTCCACGCGTTCCGCCACAGCCTTCACTGCGGCGGAAACCTGGTTGTCGAGGCGGAAGATCGCCACGGCGTCGGCCAGCTGCGCGGCCTGGTCTTCCATCGCACGTGCGGCCGCCGTGGCCTCTTCCACCAGCGCGGCGTTCTGCTGGGTGGTTTCGTCCATCTGCACCACGGTCTGGTTGACCTGCTCGATGCCGGCACTCTGTTCCTGCGAGGCAGCGGAGATCTCGGCCATGATGTCGGTCACGCGCTGCACCGAGGCGACGATCTCGCCCATG